>RFHH01000101.1 GCA_003696075.1 Acidobacteriota bacterium | reverse complement strand
CGTCGGCAGCGTCGGGTGTGTCTGGGCCAGAGACGTGGGGTCGACCGTCCGGGGCGCCGCCGCCTCCGGCGCGGACGCGGTCGCCGCCGCGGTGCTGTTGTCCGCGGCGGGCCGGGTCGGCTGAGAGCGGTCGTCCGCCGGAGGGTGTCCCGCTCCGGGGCGATCGCTAGGACGCCGCTCCTTCCCTCTGCGCCACCGGCCACAGGATCCGGAAGGTCGTCCCCCGGCCGGGCGTGCTGGCGACGTCGATCTGTCCCCCGTGCCGCTCGACGATCGCCCGCACGGTCGCGAGGCCGATACCGGAGCCGGCCACGCGCGCGGCGGCGCGGCCGCGGTAGAACCGCTCGAAGATCCGCTCCCGTTCGGCCGGGTCGATCCCGACGCCCGTGTCCTCGACCTCGATCGCGACGCGCCCTTCGGCGCCGGTCCGCGCGCGCACCGTGACGCGACCTCCCCGGCGATTGAACTTGATCGCGTTGCTCACCAGGTTGTCGAGCACCTGCTCGAGCGCGTCCCGCTCGGCCAGCACGGCCAGTCCCTCGGGGACGGGCTCATCGGCCAGCTCGACCTCCGCCGACGCGGCGCGCGCGCGGTGCCGGTCGACGACCTCCCGCACCACCGGCGCCACCGGCACCGGCTCCGGCCGGAACTCGGATCGGCCTCCGGAACGCGCCAGTGCGAGGAGGTTGTCGATCAGCCCCACCATCCGGTCCACGGCGGCCAGGATCCGCTGCAACCCGCTGCGCTGCTCCTCGTTCACCCGGCCGAGCCGCCCGTCGGCCAGCATCTGCGCGTACCCGCGGATCGACACCAGCGGCGTCTGCAGTTCATGGGCGACCGTTCCCAGCAGCTCGAGGTGCGCCTCGTCGAGTTCCCGCAACTCGCCGTCCACCCGCTCGAGTTCCTCGCTCCGCCGCCCGAGCGCCCGCGTCGCGGCGGCGAGCTGCTCGTACGCTTCCTGGAGCGTCCGGTGCGACCGCTCGAGAAGGGCGGCATCCTCGCGGAGCTGGCGCTCGACCTCCCGGTGCCGCGTCACGTCCCGGAGAACCAACACCCGTCCGACCAGCTCCCCGGCGCTTCCGCGGACGGGGCGGAAGACGAGCTCCACCCAGCGCCGGGGCGCGCCCGCGAGCTCGAACAGTTCCGCGTGTTCCGCCTCCGAACGCTCCCGCGCCGCCCGCACGAAGCGGGCGAGCCGCTCCGGTTCGTCGATGCGCGGCGCGAGCCGTTTCCAGAGATCCTCCTCGGGGGCGCCCGCCGCCAGCGGACCGCCCTCCTCTCCGAGCAGCTCGCGCGCCTTTCGGTTGGCGAGCGAGATGCGCCACGGCCGGCCCTCGGCCCGAGGTGCCCGCAAAACGAGGAGCCCGTCGCCCACCGCGTCCATCACCGCGAGCAGGCGGGCCTTCTGCAGCCGCGCCCGCCGAACCGCGTGCCGCTCGGCACCCAGGTCCCGCAGCGTCACGGCAGCCGCCGGCTCGCCCCGATAGTGCAGAGGGGACACGATCGCCTCGACCTCCCGGCTCCTCGCCGGTCCGCCCGCGCCGAGCAACCGGCACCGGAAGGGTTCGACCGGTTCCCCCGCGGCACCGCGCTGCACGCGATCGAGCGCGAGCAGCAGATCTTCGGCCGGGATCAGCTCCCGCAACGGGACGCCCGCGAGATCCCTCCCCGCCCAATCGCGCGCGACGCGGTTGGCCTCGACGACGCGCCCTCCGGACACGACGAGGAGGCCGTCCACGAGGCGCTCGAAGAGATCGCGGAGGCGCTCGGCGGCCTCCCGGGGCGGCTCCCCGCCCGGTTCCGCGGCCCGCTCGAGCCGGAGAACGAGCCCGTCGGGCACCGGGAAGGCACGGACGCGAAGCCGCATCCGATCGCCGCCCGCCAACACGACCGCGGCCTCCGGCCGCTGCGCCAGGCGGCGCTCGTCGGTGAGCTGCGGGGCGAGCCGCTCCCACCCGCCGGCCTCGAACAGCTCCGCCGCGCGCCGCCCCCGGAGCTTCACCGGGTCGTCCAACCCGAGCCATCGCGCGGCCGTCGCGCTCGCGGCCCGGACCGAAAGCGCGGGGTCGAGGAGCACGAGCGCCTCGTCGTCCATGTGATCGAGCGTGCGGCCCAGCAGCGGGTGCGGCTCGCGCTCGCGCGCGGCGAGTTCCTGCGCCAATCCCGCCAGCGCCGCCGCCGCCGGTGCGAGCGGGTCGGTTCGCGGCAGCTCCGGGATGTCGGTGTAATCGCCGCCGGTGACCGCCCTGAGGGAGCGGACGAGCCGCCCGACCGACGAACTCACGCGCCACCGTCCCCAGCGGTACCCCACCGTCAACAGGAGCACCGCCAACACCGCGAGCGCGAGACCGGGCACGAGCGCGAGGGGGTCGATGGGCGGCCAGCCGGCCGTGGCGAGCAGGGTGGATCCGTTCACTTTCCTGGGCGCTCCCGTTCCGCCGCCCGCTCTCGTCCGGCCGGCAGCGGCCCTTCGTGCCCGAAAAGGTACCCCTGTCCCCAGCGAACGCCGCATTCGATGAGCATTTTCCGCTCGCCGGGCCGCTCCACCCGTTCCGCCACGAGGGTGGCGCCCACCCTTCTGGCCAGATCCACCAGCGTCCGGACGATTTCGCGCGCCATCGAAGGTGATGCCGCTCCCCTCAGCGCGGCGAGGTCGAACTTCAGGAAATCGGGACGCAGCGCTTCCGCGAGCTCGATCGAGTGCGAGCCCGATCCGACGTCGTCGAGAGAGATCCGGAAGCCTTGCCGGCGCAGTTCGCCGACCCGCTCCCCGAGCCCCCCGGTGCCGGCCTCCAGCGACGCCTCCGCGACTTCGATCACGAGCCGGCCCGGCTCGGGCCCGTCCGCAAGGGACCGCCCCCACGCCCCGGCGTCGAGAAGGGCCGGCGTCGCGTTGAGGAAGAGCAGCAACGGTTCGGGCAATCCGCGCGCCGCTTCCAGCGCGGCGTCGCGGCAGGCCCGGTCGAGACGGTCCGACAGGCCCGCATCCCGGGACAGTCCGAACAACACGCGCGGCAGCCTCAGCGCCGACCGCTCCGGCCCGCGCGCGTACGCCTCCACCGCCACCACGCTTTCGTCTTCGAGGGCGACGACCGGCTGGAACACGGTCGCGATCCGCCCTTCTCGGACGATCCGCTGCAACTCTGCGATCCAGACGACCCGCTCGGCGCCGGCCGGCTTTTCCGCCTGCGCCCGCGCTTCGTCCACCGCGCGAAGCACGCGCCTTTCGAAGCGCTGCATCGGATTGTCGGTGAGAAGGGACGATCCGACCGCCGGCCTCTCGCCGAACGCCGCCGGACCCCCGCCCTCGAGGAGGCTGCGCCGGAGCCGCTCGCGCAGCTGCGCGGCGGTCTCCGCGAGCGATGCCGCCGCAACCGGGGTGCCCGCCACGTCCGAAGGGACGAAGAGCACGAACGCGTCGGCGTGCACGGCCGCGGTGGCGAGCAGGCTCTCGGTAGGAAGGAGCGATCCGATGCACGACCGGATCTCACCGGCTGCTCCCCGTAGCAGCGACTCGTAGGCTTCCCACCCGTAGACCGGCTCGACCAGGTCGCGCCCGCCGATACCGACCCACAGCACACCGATGCGCCCGTCGCGGGTGACGAGGGTCCGGATCCGATCGAAAAAAAGGGTGAACCCGTACAGCCCGGTGGTCGGATCGCGCAGCGCGGCCCGGAAGCGCAGGTACTGGGTGCGGAGCCGCCCCCGATCGGCTTCGCCGCTCACCGTCGCTCCCCGGAACCGGCGCCGACGAAACGCGCGATGCGTTCGAGGAGCCCCTCGACGTCGAACGGCTTCGTCACGTAGTCGGCGGCACCCTTCTGCAGGGCGTGGAGCTTCTCGCGCAGTTCGAACCGGATCGAGAACATGATGACCGGAATCGAAGCCGTCGCCGGATCCTCTTTGAGCAGGCGGAGGACTTCCCAGCCGTCCATCCCCGGCATGTTGATGTCCAGGAGGATGACGGCGGGTCCGACCGCACGGGCCAACGCCAGCGCTTCCTCGCCCGAGCCGGCCGTCTCCACCGCGTGGCCGCCCCCGCTCAGGAGGAGGGCGGTCATCTCGCGAATCTCGGGATCGTCGTCCACCACCAGGACTGGCCGCACGCTCATGCCCCCGCCTCCATCCGGAATGGAGACCGCCGCCGCTCCCCGATCGACCGCAGCGCCCGGGCGAGCCGAACGACCGTGGCGGCATCCGGTGGGAGAAACTCGAGCGCGAGGCCGATCGCACCGCTCGCGCTCCCCTCCCCCTCCCGCACGACGCGAGCCGGCACCGAGACCGACGGGAGCGCCGCCGGCGCCCGGAACTGGCCGCGGAGCCCCACCGCGAGGGCACCCGGGGGGGAGACGAACGCGCCGCCCAGCCCGATATCGCGACACACGAT
>RFHH01000100.1 GCA_003696075.1 Acidobacteriota bacterium | reverse complement strand
GGCCGGGGGGGGCCAGGAGCCGCGCGAGGCCGGCGTCGCGGTCGAGGCGCACGTTGACGAATCCCGGGCCCGCCGCCTCGGCGGCGGCCACCCCCGGAAGCGCTGCGATCTCGCGCGCGAGCTCCTCGGCGATCGCCCGCGGCGGGCGCTTCAGGATCCGCGCCAGGCCGAACGCGACCGGCGTGGCGAGGTCTCCCAAGGAGGGATCGGGAGGGAACTCGACCGGCACCTCCGGCGGAGCCGCGGGGCAGGCCCGGCGGACCGCCGCCTCGACGCCGGCGCGGACCTCACCGAACAGGTCGATCATCGAGGCTCGGGGACGGCGATGGCCGGAGCGGTGATGCGGAGCCCGTCGCGCGTGACGGCCACGACCCGGTAGTAGAGCAGACCCTCCGCATCGGGCGGCGAGTCGAGGAGCGAGTAGCCGGATCCCTCCCTGGGAAGGCCGATCGCCGGCACCGGTGAACCCGCCACCGCGGTCCACGGGCCGTCCGGCGACGCCGAGCGCTCGACCATCCACCCGAACAGCCCGCGCTCCCACGCGCTGTGCCAGCGAATCTCCACGAGCCCGCCGGGCAGGCGGCGAGCGCCGACCGCCGAGAGCGCGTAGGGACCGACCCGTCCGCCGGCGGAAGCCTGGACCGAGATCGGCCCCGGATCGAGCGCCTCGCGACGCCGGACGAGCAGGAGGACCGCGGCATCGTAGTCGTTCCAGGGCAGCTCGGCGGAGACCTCGGCGTCGGTCACCGGGAGGGGAGCCCGGTCCCACCCTCCGCCTTGGCGCCGCGCGAGGAGGAAGGCGGACCACAGATCGTCACCCACCTGCACCCGCAGGCGCGTCCCCTCGGGCTGCCGCGGATCGGGCAGCACGCGGACGAGCGCCGCGCCGCCGGGGCGCACGGGGGCGAGTCCGGGTCGGTCGAACACGGGAAGCGTGCCGACGTCGGCGGTGAACCGGGTGGGAGGCAGGTCCGAGACGATCTGCACCGTTGCGGCGCGCGCCACGAGCCGCTCGAACGACAATCCGGTGACCCGCTCGAGTGCCCGGGCCACGACCTCCTCGGGCGGCTCCCCGTCCTCTCGGCGGGCCAGCGCCGACCAGGTCGCCGCCAGGGCGCGTCCCTCCAGCGACTCGTCGCGGAGCGCCCACAGGAGCGAGACGTTGCCCCGCGCCAGGAGCGGGTCGCCGACGAACGGCCCGCGTTCCGGGTAGGTCCAGCGCGCCTGGAGGATCCGGTCGGACCGCGGATCGGGCCCGGCCACGCGGGCCTCGACCCAGGTCACGCTCGGCTCGAGCCACCACAGCGGCGCGGAGGCGTCACGCCCGAGGAACACCAGGCGGGCCGCCGCCCGGGCGATCATCCCGCGGAAAGCACCGTCCGGCTGGGAGAGCGACGCGTCGACCACCGCGAAACCGGACGAACCGCGGCCGGGCAGGGCGCGCGCTTCCGGGACGACATAACCGCGAACGGCGCCGCCGAGATCGGCCAGGTACAGGTCGAGTTCTCCGTCCCCGTCGTCGGCGGGGCTTCCCAGGCCGAACCGCCGGCACAGCTCCAGCGTCCGCGCGGCGGTGGAGAGCGCCTCGGCGGCGCGGTCCGGCACGCCGTCGAGGTCGGCGTCGGGCGCCAATTCCGGCGCGACGTGAACGCGGACCGGCGGGTCCTCCCGGTACAGCGTCAGCCCCGGCTCGCCGGGGCGGGCGCGCAGCCACTCCGGAGCCGGCCGGGATCGTGCCGGATCGAACGCGGCCGACAGGTCGTCGCCGGCCAGTCCGGCGTCGATCGCGAACCGCTGCAGGTCGCCGGCACCCGGCCCGGCCGCTGCCGGCAGGAGCGTGGCGGCGAGCAGGATCGGGATCGTCCGGATCGCGGTCGATGGGGTCGGGCGGTGCGAAGGCACGGAGGGTGGCTCCCGAAAATCGCTCGGAATATAGAAGGTACGCCGAAACCGGTCAACATTCCGCAAGCGCCGCGCTTGCGGCGGCGGGATCCTCAGGCCCCCTCCGTGATCGGGCCGGTCTCCGCCGCGTCGGCGGGCGGCGGCGCCTGCGGGGCCGGGCTGGCCAGGACGACGGTGACGTTGTCCTCGCCGCCGGCCTCGTTCGCAGCGGCGATCAGGTCGGCGCAGCCGCGCTCCAGATCCCCCTGCGCCCGGCGGACCGTCTCGAGGATGCGGGCGTCGTCGAGCATGCTGCTCAGCCCGTCGGAACAGAGAAGGATGGTGTCGCCGGGGAGGATGCGTTCCTCGATCACGTCGGGAACCACCACCGGGCCGCTGCCCAGCGCCCGCGTCACGACGTTGCGGCGCGGATCCCGGGCGGCCTGTTCGCGGGAGATCATCCCGAGGCGAACGAGTTCGTTGACGAACGAGTGGTCGGTCGTGAGCTGCCGGATCCTCCCGTCCCGGATCAGATAGGCGCGGGAGTCCCCCACGTGGGCCACGAAGAGGCGGTCGCCCGCCCAGACCGCGGCGACGAGCGTCGTTCCCATGCCGTGGTACTCGGGGTGCTCGCGGATCGTCTCGGCGATCCTCCGGTTCGCCTCCGCCACCGCACGCCGCAGCAGCTCGGGCACCGCGTCGGCGTCCCGCGGGGCCTCGGTGAGCGTCTCGTCGAGAGCCTCGACCGCGAGGCGGGAGGCGACCTCGCCGGCCGCGTGGCCGCCCATCCCGTCCGCCACCGCGGCCACGGCCCGCTTCGGGTCCACCAGGAGCGAGTCCTCGTTGTGCGGCCGGACGCGGCCGCGGTCGGTCCGTCCCGCTGCCCGGAGCGTCATCATCGTCCCGGTGCCGCACCGCCGGCGCGGCCTCGGTCCGCATCCCGCTCGCGGAGCGTCTCGGCGAGGTGGGTGGCCGGGCCGTTGTCCGGCTCGCGCCGGAGCACTTCGGCCAGCGCCTCCCGCGCCCTCTCCGTCCGCCCGGCGGCCGCGGCCGCGTAGGCGAGGTTGAGCCAGCCGGTCAGGTAGTCGGGGTGGATCTCCACCGAGCGCTCGAACGCCTCGATCGCCGGCTCGAGTCGTCCCGCCTCGGCGAGGGCGACCCCGAGATAGTTCTGGACGTCCGCGTAGCGCGGGAAGATCTCCGCCGCCTCCTGGAGGCGCTCTGCCGCTTCCTCCCAGCGTTCGGCCCGCAGGTGGGCGAGCGCCGCCTCGAGCGCCTGGCGAAACGACGACCGGTCGGTGGCGAACACGTCCTTGTACAGGTCGCGCGCCAGATCGACCCGCCCCTCCTCGAGCGCCCGGCGCGCCCGGGCCAGACCCTCGGCCGCCCGCCCGGCCCGCATCCGCTCCGCCGCCTCGAAGGCCTCCCGCGCTGCCGGGAGATCGCCGCTTTCCAGCAGCGCCATGCCGAGTTCGACCGAGGCGTCGACGAACGCGGGGTTCAGTTCCAGCGCGCGCCGCAGATGAGCGAGACTCTCCTCCAGCCGGTCGAGGCGCCGCAAGGTGCGCGCCAGGCGGAAGTGCACGTCCGGGTAGTCCGGCATGACCGCGAGCGCGCGCCGGTACTCCTCGGCGGCCCTTTCGAGTTCCCCCCGTGCGGCGAAGGATTCGGCGGCGCCGATGCGAGTCTGCACGAGGTAGTAGAGTGCGGCTCGCCGGTCCGCTGCGCTGATCTCTTCGTCCTGCTCGATCGCGCGCGTAAGGAAATCGGCGGCCGGGCCGTGCTCGCCGCGGTGGAAGTGATACACGCCCGACTTGAGGTGGTAGTTGCGGAAGTGCTGGCGAACGACCTTGAGCGCGCGCATGGCGTGGGCCCCGGCTCAACCACGCGGCTGGCGCCCCGCACGGGGCCCCGGTCCGCGGCCGCCTACTCTACCGCAAACCGCCGCCTCCGGGCGCGCCCGGCCCTCCGCCCGCGTCATCGACTCCTCCTCACGCGGACGCGCCGGCGGGCCTCGCGTGCCTCGAGCAGGCGCTTGGCCTGGCGGCGCACGGCGTCGGAGACGTTGCGGTTCTTCGTGAGGAGCTTGAGATCCTTGTCGTTCAGGCGCGAGACCAACGTCTGGGCGATTTCGATGGGCGTGCGCGGGTTCTTCACCAGATTGTGCTGGATGTGGTAGTTCCTCGCGAATTCCCGGTGCTGCGCCACCAGGCGCAGGACCTCCTGGCTGACGTTGCGGGAATTCGAAACCGCTTCCGCCTCCTCCTCCGAAAACTGGGGGTTCTTGAGCACCGCAGTCGCGACGGTCCGGTTCGAATCCCGGATGAGGACCATCCTTTCCTCGCGGTTCCCGAACAGCGCGACGCGGATCTTCTGGCCGATCTTGAGCCCGGAGAGCCGCTTGATGACGTTCGCCTCGCGCTCCGTTTCGACCTCGCCCAGAAGCTCGCTCCGTTCGGTGAGCTGTCCGAGGTCGAGGTCCAGCGTCGGCAGGAGCGCTTCAACCTCGGCGTCGAAGCCGAGCGCGGCGAGGAAGGGATCCTTCGCGGGCCGCAGTTCCCGCTCGGCGGCGCCCGCCGCCCCCGCACCGGCCCGCTTGCCGAGCTCGTCCAGGTAGTCGAGAAGCTTCGGCCGCGCGGCCGCCGGCAGCGCGGCGTTGTCGCGCAGTGCGTCGCCGACCGGGCGGTGCCGGGCCAGCAGCTCCTGGTTCAGGGCGAGCGCTTCGAGCGCCTCCGCGTCGGTGCCCCGTGCGAGCGCGAGCGCCGCGTCCTCCGGAAGATCGGCTCGGCGGGCGAGCGCCGGCCCGCAGCCGTCGAAGCGCGCGATCTCCGCCGCGAGGAAGGAGAGAACGTGCGCCGGCGTCGCCGGATCCTCGGCGAGATCGCGGGCCGAGTCGGCGTCGAGGGCGTCGAGGGAGGCGCGGGCCGCTGCCGCGATCTCCCCGTCGGGGTCTCCGGCCAGGAGCACCTGCAGCGCGACGAGCTGCCCCGGTTCGAGGGGCAAGGCGCCCCGCGCGGCGGCGAGACGGGCGGGCCGCGGCGCGGTGCCGCTCCGGATCGCCTCTTCGAGGCGCGCGGCCGGGGACGTCGCGGTCATGGCGGGGCGC
>RFHH01000099.1 GCA_003696075.1 Acidobacteriota bacterium | reverse complement strand
GAGATCGTCGACGCCAACTACCGCAACCGCGGCGAACTCCTCCTCCGACACCGCCACGACGGCGTCGACCTCCGCCTCGACTGGGCCCGGGAGGCGCTCGCCGCGATGGCTCGGCTGTGGCGCCGTCCCGTGCGACTGGATACGGTCCGCGATGGCCGGCCGGTGCGCCTCGGCCACGACGGGACCACGGCCGGCGAGGAGCCGCTGGAGAGCTCCGGGGGAGCGCGGAGCGCTGCGGGCTGATGCGCAAGGGCGCGTACGGGGAAACCGGCCGCTTCCGTCCGGTTCATTGACCTGGATCAGATTGACCGCATAATGGAAGGCGCGGTGCCCGCGCCGCGCGAGGGCGATCCCCATGAGCCTCCCGAGGCACCCCGGCAACGGCAGCAGGAAGACGAGCTGCTTTGCGTGCCAGAGCCGAGCCCGCTCGGAGTGGTGCGAGCTGAAGGACGACGACCTGGCGCTGCTCAATCAGGCCAAGACCGCCAATCTGTACGCCCCGGGACAGGTCATCTTCTACCAGGGAAATCCCTGCCTCGGCATCTACTGCGTCGAGGAGGGGACCGTCGCGCTGCGCAAGAGCGATGCCCACGGGCACTCCGTCATCTCGCGCCTGTACCACACCGGCAGCACCATGGGCTACCTCGAGTATTTCGCCGGGGAGCCCTACTCGGGAACGGCGGAGGCGCTGGTTCCGTCGCGGATCTGCTTCATCGACCGCGCGGCGGTCCGCCGCCTGCTCGAGCACAACCCGAACCTCGGCTTCCGGTTCCTCAGGCGGCTGGCGACCGACCTCCGCGATGCGGAACAAACGAAGCTCGACCTGGTCGCCCTCCCCCTGCGGGCCCGCCTCGCCCATCTCCTGCTGGTGCTGAAGGAACGGTTCGGCGAGGTGGACGAGGACGGCTCGATCTCCATCGAGCTGCCGATCTCGCGTCAGGACATCGCGGCTCTGCTCGGGGTCCGGCCCGAGAGCGTGTCCCGGTCGATCCGCCAGCTCGAGCAGGACCGGGTCGCCAAGTTCCACGGCCGCACCGTGATCGTTCCGGATCTCGATCCGCTCCTCGACGAACTCGAGACGAGCCGGGCTCGCTGAAGGATCGTCTCAGGCGAGCTGGTCCCAGCCTCTCACCGGGACGTCCGGAGAGCCGAGCAGCTTCCGGAGGCGAGGCTGCCCGGCGGCGAGGCTGCGCGGGATGAAGATCAGCTCCGCGTCGCTCCCGAGGGTGATCGTCGCCGGCGCGGGCCGGTCGAGGTCCGGCAGAGCGGGCAGGAGGAACGGGCCGCGTGAGGTGTCCGCGAATGGACGGGGCGTTTTCTCCCCCGGGGGGGCGACCTCGATCCGCGCGGCGGTGACCAGGAACAGGCCGGGAGGCTGGTGGCCGGCGTAGACGAGGACCTCCCCCCGGTGACCTTGGATCTCGACCACGTCGTCGATTTCGAGCAGCCGCGCCCGCATGCGCTCCCATCGGGCCGGGCTGCGGGTCTTCTGCGGCATGAGCACCTTCACCGCGGGACCGCCCGCCGAGCGGACGACACGCTACCGCAGCCGGCCGCCGGGGGGGATGGCTCGGGTCACAGACGGGGTTGACCGCCGTCAAACGGCCGGCGGTGAGACAGAGTTGGGGTGGGCGATGGGATTTGAACCCACGACAACCTGATCCACAGTCAGGGACTCTACCGCTGAGCTACGCCCACCACACTGTCCGTCGGGAGCCGCCGCGACCGCCCTGCGGGTAGCCGCCACCCGGGTGGCGCGCCCGGAGGGACTCGAACCCCCGACCCGCTGCTTAGAAGGCAGCTGCTCTATCCACCTGAGCTACAGGCGCTCGGTCCAGGGGCGCCTGCCCGGCATCGTCGGATGCCGTCGCGGCGCCGGGATGATAGCAGCAATCCCGCCGCTTTGCCTCGGGCGGGCTGGCGCGGCTGGCAGGATTCGAACCTGCGACCCCCAGCTCCGGAGGCTGGTGCTCTATCCACTGAGCTACAGCCGCGTGCGATCGGCCCGCCGGGACACACCCCTCGGCCCCGTGGCGAGCCGTCGGGACGTGGTCGGGGCGGACGGATTTGAACCGCCGACATCCTGCTCCCAAAGCAGGCGCGCTACCAGGCTGCGCTACGCCCCGCCGTCCGTCCGCCCGGTGGACCGCGCCGGCCCGCGAACGCCGGGCCCGCGCGGAGCCGGAATTCAAGCCCCGCCGAGGCGCGCGCATCCTAGCACCCGCGGCGGAAACCGGTCAAATCTGGCGCTTTTCGGCGAGCGCCCGGGCCACGCGGCGGTCGACGAGGTTCCCTTCGGCCAGCAGCCGCTGCCACCACGACCGGTGATCGCGGTACCAGCGTACGGTCGCGCGGAGGCCGTCCACCAGGTCGATCTGCGGCTGCCATCCCAGCTCCCGCCGGGCGCGTCCCGTGTCGACCGCGTAGCGCCGGTCGTGACCCGGCCGGTCGGTGACGCGCGTGATCGTCGCTCCCCGCGCTCCGGTCTCCTCCTCGACGATCCTGAGCACCAACCGAGCCATCTCGAGGTTGGGCCGGTCGCACCCGGTCCCGAAGTTGTAAACGCCCCCCGGCCGGCCCTTCTTCCAGGCGGCCGCGAGGCCGCGGCAGTGGTCTTCCACGTGCAGCCAGTCCCTCCGGTGCTGGCCGTCCCCGTAAATCGGGAGCGGCTCGCCCTCCATCGCCCGCACGATCATCAGCGGCAGGAACTTCTCGGGGAACTGGTAAGGACCGTAGTTGTTCGAGCAGCGGGTGATGACGACGTCGAGGCCATAGGTCCGGCGCCAGGCCCTGGCCAGCAGCTCGGCCGCCGCCTTGCTGGCCGCGTAGGGCGAGTTCGGCGCAAGGGGTGCGTCCTCCGTGAAGGGCGGGTCGGACGGATCGCCGAGCGCCCCGTACACCTCGTCCGTGGAGACCAGCACGACGCGGGCTCCGGCGGCCCTCGCCCACTCGAGAACCACCTGGGTGCCGAGGACGTTGGTCCGCACGAAGGAGCCGGGATCCTCGATGCTCCGGTCGACGTGCGTCTCGGCGGCGAGGTGGAACACGACCTCCGACCCCTCCGCCGCTTCCGCCACCGCCGCGGGATCGGCCACGTCACCGCGGACGAATCGGTACCGGGGACCGGGCTCGAGGTCGTCAAGATTCCCGCCGCGGCCGGCATAGGTCAGCAGGTCGAGATTCGTCACCACCGCGTCGGTTTCGGCCAGCAACCAGCGGATCAGGTTCGAGCCGATGAACCCGCATCCTCCGGTGACCAGCACCCGCGGGCCGCTCACCGGTCTCGCCGCTCCCAGTCGAAGGGGATCTCGTTGACGTGGGGGTCCAGCCGCTCCTCGTCCGGGTCGAGCGCGTCGTGCGCCCGATCGGTGAGGACGACGACGAGCGCCTCGCCCTCGCCCACCCCTTTGAGGCCGAACCAGACGCCCGGCGGGATCGTCAGTCGGAGCGGGCTCCGCTCGCCGATGAAGAACTCGTTGACCTCGCCCTCGGTGGGGGATCCCGGGCGCGCGTCGTACAGGCCGACGCGGACGGTACCCCGAACCGCGGCGAGGCAGTCGGTCCGCTCGCGGTGGCGCCGCCATCCCTTGATCGCGCCGCGATGCACCGTCGTCAGGTGGACCTGACCGAAGCGGGGAACCGCCGGATCGTCCTCCCGGAAGAGGGGGACCAGCCGTCCCCGCTCGTCCTCGTGCCCCTCGAGGCGCTCGACGCGGACGCCGTCGATCACCGCCCGCCTCCCGCCGCCGGCGCCGGATTCGGATCGAGCTTGTTCGCCCCGGTCTTCGCCACGAGCTGGTTGGCTCTCAGCAGCGAGTCGAACGTCCCCGCATCGGTCCACCATCCCTCGAGCACATCGTACTCCAGCTCCCCCCGGCGGAGATAGGCATTGTTCACGTCGGTGATCTCGTACTCTCCCCGGCCCGACGGCTCCAGGCCGTCGATGATGTCGAACACCTGGGAATCGTAGAAATAGAAGCCGGTGACCGCGTAGGGGGACTTCGGCACGCTCGGCTTTTCCTCGATGCGCGCGATCTTCCCGTTCTCGAGCACGGGAACGCCGAATCGCTGCGGGTCGGGAACCCGGCTGAGAACGATCCGCGCCCCGCGAGGCTGCGCGCGAAACGCGTCGGCCGCGGCACGCAGGTTCCTTTCGATGATGTTGTCGCCGAGCGCCACCGCGATGCGCCCGCCGCCCGCGAAGGAGCGCGCCAGGCGCAGCGCGTCCGCGATCCCTCCCTCGCCCTCCTGATACGCGTAGGTGATCGAACGCAGGCCCAGCTCTCTTCCGTCGCCGAGGAGTCTCATGAAGTCGCCCGCCGACGACCCCCCCGTGACGAGCAGGATCTCCTCCACGCCGATGTTCCGAAGCGCCTCGATCGGATAGAACACCATCGGCCGGTCGTAGACCGGCAGCAGATGCTTGTTCGTGACCTTCGTCAGCGGGTAGAGACGGGTGCCGAGACCGCCGGCCAAGACAACCCCTTTCATCCAGCAGACCTCCACAGGCCGCTCCCGGGCCGCCCCCTGCTTCCTCGCGGTTCCCGCCCCGCCGGGGCATTCTACCGGTTTTCCCCGGCGGACAGCCCTGCGGCGGGGCCGGAGCCGCCCATTGAGAATCTCGGGCGCCGGGCGCCGTCGCGCCCACCCCTCCGGTGAGCCGGAGCCGGCCGGGCCGGTATCCTGGAAGAACGGAAGGAGCTGCGATGGAAATCGCGCTGTGCGGACTCAACCGTGCCGGGAAGACCACCTTGTGGAGTCTCCTGACCGGGACGGCAGTCCCTCCGGGAGCTCCACCCGAAACGCGCCGGGGTGTGGCCCGAGTACCCGACCCCAGGCTCGAACGCCTGAGCGCGCTGTTCGAGCCGAAGAAAACGACGCCCGCCACGGTGGTCTACGTCGATCACGCGCCGGTCGAGCGCGGTGCCGGTGGACGAACGGACAACCCCCTCCTCGCCGACCTCCGCACGGCGGATGCGTTGCTGGTCGTCCTCCGGGCCTGGGACGATCCCACCGACCCGCATCCGGAGGGGACCATCGATCCCGCCCGGGATCTCGAGCTGGTCGAAACCGAGTTCCTCCTCGCCGACCTCGGCGTCGCGCAGCGGCGGCTCGAGAGGCTCGACGCGATGATCCGGAAGATGAACCGGCCCGAGGACAAGCGGGAACGGGAGCTGATCGGCCGGGTGGCGGAGGGGCTCGAGCAGGGGATGCCCGTCCGCGAAATCGTCACCGATCCGGATCAGCGCCGGCAGTTGCGCGGCTATGCCTTCCTCACGGCGAAGCCGCTCCTCGTCGCGGTGAACCTTCCGGAAGATCGGGCGGCCGACATCGGCGCCGGGCCGGAACAGCTCGGCCTGGCACGTCTGAGCGGGCGCGGGGAGTGCGAGGTCGTGTCGCTGTCGGCCAAGATCGAACAGGAGATCGCTGCCCTGCCCCCGGAGGATGCGAAGGCGTTTCGCGAGGACCTCGGCATCGCCGAGCCGGCGCTCGACCGCCTGATCCGCGCCTGCTACCGGCTTCTCGGGCGCATCTCTTTCTTCACCGTCGGTCCCGACGAGTGCCGCGCGTGGTCGATCCGGGCGGGGACCGCGGCCCGGGAGGCCGCAGGGGTGATCCACAGCGACCTCGCCCGGGGATTCATCCGCGCGGAGGTGGTTCCCTGGGACCGCCTGCTCGAGGCAGGGAGCCTCGCCGCGGCGAGGGAGCGCGGCTGGCTGCGCTTGGAGGGGAAGGAGTACGTGGTCCAGGACGGCGACGTGCTGCACGTCCGGCACTCTTCCTGACGGCAAGAGGAACTCTCTCGGGACGCCTGGCGCGAAGCCGCTGGCCCGCCCGGACTCGGCGGAACGAGGTGCCGATCGTCCGGAACGGCGATCTTCCGGGCGGTCGTCAATGGTCAGGGGCGCGCCTTCGACGGCGCGAACCGGCGCCCGACTCTACGGAGCACCCTGGGTTTTCGAAGATTCGGACGTGCTTCCTCGATGGTGCGAAACGCCGGGCAACTCACGAGCAACAGAAGACTTCCCCCGATCCCCGGCCATCGATCCGTACGAGACCGGATCCTCCGATCTCCAACGAGTTCGGTGGGCCGACGCACCATTGGGGACGCACCTTCCGAAGATTGCGCGGCCGCCACCGGCCGCTGCCCCCAACTCCTAAGCGCTCAACGGGTTGGGAGGAGTCGCGCGCCTGGGGGACGCACCTCCGTGCTGTCGATGGGCGGCCCTTCGAAGGCGTTTTCGGAACGAGATCGCTCGTCAGCCGGAAGGTGCTTCCTTCGCGGTGCGTTCTCGGCGCCGGTGCCCCGCTGGCACGATTCCTGACCGGACCGACGCGGCGGTGGCGTTCGCAGCCGCGGGAGCGGCACGGGGGCGGTGGGCCCGACACGGCGGCCGGGGGCCGAAGAG
>RFHH01000098.1 GCA_003696075.1 Acidobacteriota bacterium | reverse complement strand
CGGAGCCCAACAGTACCGACACGGAAAAGGAGCCATTCAATGAGGAAGCTTGCCTTCACCGCTTTCATCGCGGCGGTGGTGCTCTCTCTCGGTTGCGCCATCACCAACTATCCGGTGATGTTCGACGACGCCGGTCCGTGGGACGACGCGACCGTGGATTCGTTCTACGACAAGGCCTACATCATCCCGAGCGGCCAGGTCGCGACCATCTGGTCCGACGGCTCGGATGAGCTGTACACGGAGGTCGCCCAGGACTGGAAGGGCGATCAGCGCCTGTACACCTACAACAACTTCGACCCCAGCGCGTCCGTGCTCTGGCTGGACCAGACCTACTGCGATCCGGCCCGCCAGGACAACTGCTCCATCTGGACGGCCTGGAACCCGGATCTGCCGGACGCCTATCCGACCGCTCCGACCGGGCAGAGCGGCGATCCCAGCCCGCACGACGATCCGTTCGACGGCGTGCCCGGGACGACCTGCCCCGGCTACCGCTCGCTGAGCGTGCTCGTCTCCTACGGCAGCCGCATCGGTGAGTGCGGAAGCGGGCTCTGGCTCGACAAGCAGGCGGCCGCGGACGAGTTCTCCCGCCTCGGCACGACCACCTGGCGGGGAGAGGCGGTCTACCACCTGCCCTTCAACAGCTCGATCGCGTCCGTGCAGGTGACCGGTGCCAACGGCAACTCGGACATCATGCCGATCTACGGCAGCTTCAACGGCTACATCGACAGCCGCCTGCGCGTCGCTGTCGAGATGACGCCGAACGCCAAGTACGAGCTGCGTTGGCTGTCCAACTGGCTGCGCCAGAACGGCTCCTTCGTGGACGTGACCGTGACCTACGGCTCGCTGACGGCGAACTGGAAGGCGAACATCTGGAGCGTGGACAACGCTCTGAACCGCCTCTGAGGCCGTTGACGAGACACTGGGTTGCGTAAACGTTCAGCGTTGGAAAAAGGAGCGAAAACCATGAGGAAGCTGCTCATCAGCGTGTGCGCCCTGGCCATCCTGGCCTCGCTGGGCTGCCACATCTCGGACTACCCGGTCATCACGGACGACCGGGGCGACTTCAGCGGTGTGATCCGCACCGGTCACCGGGCCTACATCATGCCGACCGGTCAGGTCGCGACGATCTGGGACGATGGTTCGGACGAGCTGCTCACGCTCGTGTTCCAGAACCAGTACGGTGACCAGAAGCTCTACACGAAGAACAACTTCGACCCGACGGCTTCGGTGCTGTGGGTCGATCAGACCTACTGCGACTGGCGGTTCCTCGACTGCGAGATCGCCACTTCCTGGAACCCGGCGCAGGGTCCGGACGACATCTTCGACTACGATGCCTTCCCGGACTGCCCGGGCTACCGGTCGCTGTCGCTGCTCGTCTCTCAGGGCAGCCGCGTCGGTGAGTGCGGCGACGGCCTGTTCTGGAACGGCGACAAGCAGGCGCTGTTCGGTGAGTTCGCTCAGCTCCCGACGACGACCTGGCGCGGTGGCACGGCCTACGTCGTCAACGTGAACGCCGGCAACACGACCGTCGATCTGACCGCCGGCAACACGACGGCGACGGTGCCGATCTACGGCAACTTCACCGCGTTCATCACCGACGACCTGAACATGGCGGCTCCGATGACGCCGAACGTCCGCAACGAGCTGATGTGGCTGCGGTCGTTCATCGGCGAGAACGGGGACACCCTCAATGCGACGATCAACTACGGCTCCCTGACGGGCAGCATCGATCTTCGCATCGTGGCGGGTGGCCTCAACGCCGCCATCGACCGGTTCTGATTTCTCTCTGAGCTTCGAACACGCCTGGTTTCGACGTGGGGGCGGCCTTCGGGCCGCCCCCAGTTTTTCCGGGCGCACCCGGGTTGCGGGAGCGAGGTCACCGGCCCCGGCGGCGCTTTGCGACCCTCCGGGCCTCGGACACGGCCGCCGCGGGGTCGACCAGGCCGAAACCGCTCGCCGGATCGGGCCCCGCCGGGGGGAGATCGCGGGCCGTACGCCTGAGGATCTCCTCGACCTCGTCCACCCGCAGGTCGGGAGCGACCTGGAACACCAGCGCGGCCACGCCCCCGACCCACCCCACGGCCATCGAGGTGCCCGCCTCGAGCCGCAGCCCCTTCGGATCGGGTCCCGCCGGCACGGGAAGGTCCCAGCCGGGAGCCGCCAGGTCGGGGAACGGCTCGTTGCCACCGCACGGCGACGGACCCCGCGAGGACGGCTCGATCACCTCGAGCCGCTGGTCCACCGCGGCCACGGAAAGGGGGCGGCGGCCGTCCGGGGCGAGTCCCGCCAGCGCGGCCGGGGCCTGCCCGGTCCGGGGGCCCGGCCCGTCGTTCCCGGCGGCGAAGACGGGCAGGGCGCCGGCGGCGCGGAAGGCCTCGATCATCGGGAGATCCCGGTCGTCGCAGGAGCCGGCACCGTGGCCCCAGGCGCCGAGCACGACGTCGGGGCGGCCCTCGAACAGGAGCCAGTCGGCGGCGAGCGACATGTTCACGTTGTTGTAGCTGTTGTGGAGGTTTGCGAGCGCCGCCACCCAGACCGCGCCCGGGGCCGCTCCGAGGGCCCGGCCGTCCAGCGGCCGGGCGAGCGCGCAGCCGAGCACCTCCGAGCCGTGTCCCCGCGTGTCCACGGGGCGCGGCGAGCCGTTCACCGGATCGTGCCAGGAGGGGCCGGGAGCCCGGGCGGGGGCGAGGGCCGCGTGGTCTCCCATCACCCCGGTGTCGAGCAGTCCGATCCGGACCCCGCGGCCGTCGATCCCGCGCCGCCAGAGGGCGGGAAGCCCGAGGGCGGCCACCGCCCAACTGTCGCCGGGGGGGACCGGGCGGGGGGCCCCGACCGCACTCCCTGTCCCGCCCCTCCGCCGCCGGGCCTCCCGAACGCTGTCGTACTCCGGGATGACCCGGGCCACGTCGGGGTGCGCGACCAGTTCCGGCACCGCCTCCGGGCGCACCGACACGAAGATCCGGTTCCGGAACCGCAGCGCCCGGTAGTAATCGGCCCGGCCGGTTTCGACCAGGGCGTCCAGCAGAGGACGGAGGCGTGCGGCACCGCGCGCCGCCACCTCCTCGAGCGCCGCCAGCGCGCGGCGGCGGGCCTCCGCGCGCCCCAGTTCCTCCTCCCTCGCCCTCCGGATCAGCTCGCCCGTGTCGACCTGCTCGCGGAGCTCGACGAGGACGCGGGCCCACCCGCCGGGCCCGGTGGGGAAGCGCATCGCGCGCTGGTCGGGGCGGGCGGCGGCTGGTCCGGGGTCGG
>RFHH01000097.1 GCA_003696075.1 Acidobacteriota bacterium | reverse complement strand
GCGGTGGAGGGGGCGGGGAACGCGGACCGCGCCGCCGGCGGCGCACGATCTCGCGCCATTCGAGGGAGCGCCGCCGCCTCAGCTCGTTCTCCGTCACCAGTCCGGTGAACATGCTCCGGTCCAGCGGATAGACGTCCGGGTCGAAGACGACCCGGTAGATGTGCCCGACGAGAATCGTCAGGGCGGCGAGCCATGCCTCGTACAGGTGCACGGTCGCCATCAGGTCGAGCACCCACTTCGGGAACAGCCTCAGCGTCAGCGTCTCGAACCAGAGCATCAGACCCGTGAGGCCCATGATCGCCGTACCCCAGACCACGCCGAGGTACTCGAACCGCTCGGAGTAGGTGAAATGCCCGGCAGGTGGCGGCGCTTCGCGCCGGCCGGCGAGGAACGCGATCGTCTCGCGGAGCTCGGCGAGATCCGCCCGCCCCGGACGCAGGGCCGCGGCCATCGTGCGCCCTCGCTCGGTGGACGCGAGATAGACGATGTGGACCGCGGCCAGGGCGAGCAGGGCCGTCCCGGCGATCCGGTGGAGATCGCGTCCCAACTCGAACAGGACAGGCGAGCCGGTGAACGGGCGCGCCCACCAGCTCTCGGGGTAGGCCAGGCTGAAGCCGGTGACCACCAGCACGAGGAAGCTGGCGAGGAGCACCGCATGCTGCAGGCGTTCCGCCAGGGTCCAGCGAAGGTAGACGCGCTGCAAGCTGCGGCGTCCCGCCTCGATCGTCAGAAGGGCCATGGCTCCTCCCCGCGACGGCGCGAAGCGGACCGGCGCACGAGATCCGCTCCGTTGTGCAGCGTGAGGGCGCTGACCACCAGGACGATGATCCCGATGTACAGGCGCCGCACCGCGTTGACGATGCGGCCCGGCAACGTGCTCGAGGCCACGTGCACCGGTCCTCGTGCGAAACCCGCGGCTCCTTCGTCGTGGCAAGCTCCACAGGTGCGGCGCAGGTTGGCGGGATGGATCTTCGATTCGGGGTCGGAGGAGGGGAGGATGCGGTGGATCCCGTGGCAGCTCGCGCAGTTCGCCGCGGTCAGCGAACCCGCGCGCACCGCCAGGCCGTGATAGCTCCGCTCGAAGGTCTGCAGCCGGTCGATAGGCAGCCCGTAACGGCGCGCGATCAGCTCCGAAGCATGACAGCGGCCGCAGGTTTCTCTCGAGACCCGCAGGGGATGGACCGGGGAGGCGGGGTCGCGCGGAGAGCGCACCGCATGCTCTCCGTGGCAGTCGATGCAGACGGGGACGCCGCGCACCCCCGCCTCCGCCGCCCGCCCGTGGACGCTTTCGCGGAAGTCGCGGGCGATGTCGCGGTGGCAGGCGCCGCACGTGTCGGGGATGTTGCGCCAGAAGATGGTCGACCGCGGGTCGTCCATCGGAAGCACGAGGTGCCCGCCGTGGCAGCGGCTGCAGGTTGCCGCCCGAAAATCGCGCTCCGAGATCACCGCGACACCGTGGACGCTGGAGCGGTAGGCTTCGAGGGGATCGGGGACCGGGATTTCGTGCCGCCGGACGAGCTTCGGGTCCGCGTGGCAGCGGGCGCAGGTCCTCGGTTCGTTCAGCGGGTAGACGCGCGACGCCGGATCGTCAGCGGCGCGGATATCGTGCGCTCCGTGGCAGTCCGCGCAGGTCGGGGCGTCCTCGGCACCGGCCGCACGGGCTCTGCCGTGCACGCTCTGCTCGTAGTCCTCCGCCACGCTCTCGTGGCATAGCCCGCAATCGACCGGCCCGGGCAGTCCGGCGGCCGGCTCCTCGTGGCAGTCGGTGCATTCGAAGCCCTCGTGGACC
Organism: Acidobacteriota bacterium; assembly: GCA_003696075.1. Lineage (NCBI taxonomy): Bacteria > Pseudomonadati > Acidobacteriota > Acidobacteriota bacterium. Next base: position 3,615 of record RFHH01000097.1, on the reverse strand, counting down.
GAACCGGCCAGCGGATCCTCGCCGGCCGTCGAGGGGAGACCTCCGAGCGCCGCCGCTGCGGCGACGAGGCACCACCGGACCCTCGCCTTCATCGGAACGCCTTCCCGGCGTGACGCCTCTCGACTCTTGGAAGCCATTGTAGCGGGGACACCCTGCCCAAAGCCCGAACGAGTCGCGCGTAAACGGATCGTTTTGCTCCCGCCGTCCTCGGGCAGGGTCGGTGGCGTCCCCCCGGGGTGGCGCCGGCGTCACCCCGAGGGGGCGCCGGCATCACCCGGGCCGAGGTCGGGCACCGGAACCCGTTGATCCGCGGCCGGATCGGTGGCCGGCCGGTCTGGCACGGCTCGTGCTTGCGGGATTGTGCCGGCGGTGTGGGCGGCTCGGGCCGTCCCACGTTCCGCCGGGCGGAGGCCAATCATGACCACTCGCACGATGGGAGGCAGGCTTTTCCTTCTTGCCGGAGCGCTGGGGGCGATGCTGGCCGCGCCGGCGCTGGCCGGGGGGCCCCGGCATTTCCCCCGTGACCGGCACCGGCCGCGTCCGGCGGCGGAGAGCACCTTCCGCCTCGGTCTCGGCCTGTTCACGCCCGATGCCGACTCGGCCTTCTGGGACGACACGTTCTCGGTTTTCACCGGTTCACCCGATTCGCTCGAAGACGTCGCCATCGGCGCCGACCTGCTGTTCCCGCGCAGCCGCTGGTCGGCCGTCCTCGTTTCGCTCGAGCATCAGGAGGGGACCGCCCGGCAGGCCTACCGGCACGACCCCGACGGCTTCGACGTCTGGCACGACACCGAGCTCCAGGTGACGCCGCTGACCGTGGGTCTTCTGTTCTACCCGGCCGGCCGTGAGGGACTGGTGCCCTACCTCGGCGCCGGCGGCGGTCTGTACTGGTGGCGCTACCGCGAGGCCGGAGACTTTCTCATCTTGAGCGACCCTGCGAAGCCGATCGAATTCCTGGCCTTCGAGAGTGACGGCGTCACCGCCGGTTACTACGTCCTGGCGGGGCTCGACCTGCCCGTGGGTTCCGGTTGGTCGATGTTCGTCGAGGGCCGGTGGCAGCAGGCCGATGACGCGCTGGGCGGCGACTTCGAGGGCGAGGGCACGATCGACCTTTCCGGGCGCTCGCTGCGGGCCGGTGTGGCCTGGCGGTTCTGAGGCTCGTCTCCCGCGCGTGGGAGGGACCCCCGGAGAGCGCCCCCACCGGGCGGTTCGCGGGGGCTAGCCTTCCCGCATGCATCGGGCACCGGGACGCACGCGGCTCCGAGCGATTCGGGGAGGACTCGACCGCCGGCCCACCGTCCTCGACGCGGTCGCGGACTACGCCGCCGAACGCGGCCTTCCGGAAAGCGACGAGGAGCGGGTGGCCGTCGAGGTGGCGCTGGAACTGATCGCCCGCTTCTTCGAGCTGGGACGCCCCTCGCGGAGTCGCGGCGGCGAGGATCCTGCGGCCGGTCGTGTGGAGGCCGAGCGGTTGGTCCCGGCGCTCGGTCCCTGCGTCCGCCTGTTTCCCTACGCCAACATCGTCCGCGCGTCGTGGATCCTCGCCTTCGGGCGGGAAGCCCTCTCGCTCGCGCGCTACTGCCGCCGCCGCGGCTGGTGCGACGCGGAGGCGTTGCGACGGTTCGAGGCCGTTCTGCGCGGTGCCGGGGCGACGCTGCGGCGCTTCCACGCGCTCCAGCAGGCGATCGAGCGCTTTCCCGCGCCCCCGGTGCTCGCCGGAGAAGAGGAGGACCTGTTCGAGGGGCGCTATCGAATCCTCGGCCTCGGTGCCGACGGCGCCGCCCTCGCCGCAGGCGAAGGCGTGGTCGTCGCGCCGGTGAGGCTTCCGGCGCCGGCGCGTCCGCTGTTCAAGACCGGCCGGTACGTGAGCATGCTCATCACGGAGGGGCGCGGAGGATGGTGGCCGTTGGCGACGACCCTTCCCGCCCCGCCGAGTCTCGCCGACCGCCTGCTGAGCCGTGCCGAGGCGGCCTTGGCTCGGGAAGGGGAGAGGGGCTGATCAGCAGCGGGGCGTTGTATGCTGCCCCGCCGATGTGCCGCCGACTGCTCCGTTTCCCGGCCGGGACCCACCGCGGGGAGGGCCGGCCGTGATCGCCCGCTTCGGAGCCGCCTGCGCCCGGTGGGCCGAGCGGAACCTCCCGCGGCCGTTCGTCTTCGCGCTGCTGATCAACGGCGCGGTGCTGGCCGCGGGACTCGTCTGGTGGCCGCGTTCCGGGCGGTTGGCCGGTGTTCTCGACGCCTGGTTCGCGGGGTTCTGGAGCCGCCCGCTGCTCGCGTTCGCGTTCCAGATGGCGCTCATCCTCATCACCGGCTTCGTCGTCGCCGACGCGCCCGCCGTCCGGCGCGCGCTGGCCCGGGTGGGCGGTGCGTGGCGCACGCCACGGGAGGCGGTCGCCCTGGCGGCCGCCAGCGGACTCGTGCTGAGCTTCGTTCACTGGGGACTCGGGCTGGTGGGAGGCGGGCTGGTGGCGCGGGAAATCGGTCGGGAGGCCGCTCGGCGAGGACGGCCGGTTCCCTATCCGCTGGTCGTCGCCGCCACCTACGCCGGGTTCCTCGTCTGGCACAACGGCCTTTCGGGTTCCGCTCCGCTGGCCGTCGCTCAGCCGGACCACCCTTTCGTGTCGATCGCGGGGGCGATTCCGCTCTCGGAAACGATCTTCTCGCCGTTCAACCTCGCTCTCTCGGCCGCTCTTTCCGCCGCCGTCCTGGTGGCAGCCGTGGCGATGGCGGGTCGCGCTCCCTGCCCGGAGCCGCGGCCGGAGCCGCCTGGTCCGCCGTCCGGCGAAGCGGTGGGGCCGCCGCGAGGAGGTCTCGGGCCGGCACTGGAACGGATGCGCCTGATCACGGCCCTGGTCACCGTCCCGGCAGCACTTTGGGTCCTCCTCCGGCTCGTCCCGGGGGTCTGGAGCGGAACACGGTCGGTCGATCTCGACACGATCCTGTTTCTGTTCCTGATGGGCGGGTTTGCCCTTCACGGTACGCCGGCCCGGGCGGCCGAGGCCTTCGCGAACGGGACCAGGCCGGCGGCGGGAATCCTCCTGCAGTTCCCTCTCTACTTCGCCGCGCTGGGCGTGCTTCGGGGGGCCGGCCTCGTGGAGCGGCTCGCGACCGCCGGCGTGGCCGCCGCCGGCTGGCTCGCCGCGCATGGCCTGCCGGCCCGGTGGGCGTTCCAGACGCTCACGTTCCTCTCCGCAGCGGTCGTCAACCTCGCCATCCCCTCGGGGGGAGGGCAGTGGGCCTTGCAGGGCGAGGTCGTTCTGCGGGCAGCCGCGGACCCGGCGGCGGGAGTCGCCACCGGCCGCGCGGTGATCGCCTTCGCTTGCGGGGATGCGTGGACGAACATGCTGCAGCCCTTCTGGGCGCTGGCGTTGCTGTCGATCACGGGCACGCGGGCCCGCGAGATCATGGGCTACACGATCGCGATCATGATCGTCGTCTTGCCGGTCTACCTGGCGGCTTTCTTCTTTTGACGCGACAGTGCGCCGTCGGCGGTGAGCGCACGGATCGAAACCGCTGAACGGCGGAAACTCCGGTGCCATCCCCCACTCGGGCGCCCTCGGGGCGCGCTCGTCTCGCGGGATCTGGTCGTCTACCGGCAGCCGATGCGGCGCTTCG
>RFHH01000096.1 GCA_003696075.1 Acidobacteriota bacterium | reverse complement strand
GCCCTCCCCGCTCGAGCGCCAGGCGCACCGCCCCCGCCGGGGGTGCGAGCAGCTCGATCAGCGCCGTCGCCGCGGCGCGCGCGGCGTCGGCGAGACCCGCCGCCCTCGCCAGCGCGGCGTTCAGCTCGACGAGGGAGGCGAGCTCGCGCGACGCGCGCCACGTGGCGTCCGCGTGGCGCTCGCGGCGGGCCAGCATCCCGAGCGCCGGGCCGAGCCAGGCCGCACGGTCGGCGATCCGCCGGCGCTCCCGCCCGCCGAACCGCCCTGCCGCCCTCGCCAGCAGGAGCACTCGGCCCGGCTCCGCTTCGAGGGGCACGGCGAGCGCCGTCTTCATTCCCAAGGAGCGCAGCAGATCGGCCCACGCCGCGGGGGCGACTCGATCCAGGTCGAACGGGCCGGCCTCGTCCGGGGGCGGGCCGAGCGGGACGGGCGGCAGCGAGAGCGCCGACCACGCTTCGCCGTCGCGGCGGAACGCGGCCAGCGGTTCTCCTCCCTCCTCTCCCGCGAGAAGGACGACGTCGGCGGGCGGCGTGACGACGGAGAGCCACCCGCGCAGCGCGTCGCCGGCATCCTCGGCGAGAAGGAACGCGCGGGCGAGCCGGCGGAGCGGTGCGGTTCGGAGTTCGTCAGTCATCCATCCCGGTCCGCGGCGCCCGGCCGCCGCTCGCGCCGGCGGGCGGCCGGCGTTCGGATTATGACACGTGGAAACGGGGTGGAAAGGGCGCGGGACGGAGGATCAGCGGCCGCGGCGCTTCAGGGCGCGGCGCACGGCGGCCTTGAAGCCGCGCGGCCGCGAGAACATCCGCCGCAGGCGCAGCTTGGCCTGCGTTTCGATCTGCCGGACGCGCTCGCGGCTCACGCCCATCTTCTCGCCGATCTCCTTGAGCGTCATGATCGGGCAGCCGTCGAGGCCGAAGCGGTGCATGATGACGATGCGCTCCTGCTCGGACAGGTAGCGCAGCGCCTTCCCCACCAGCGTCATCCCCTCCCGGCGCAGAAGACTCGTCTCCGGCGAGTCGGCATCCTCGTCGACCAGGTAGTCGCTCACCGGCGTGGTGCTCTCGCGGCTGACCGTGTCGTCGATCGACAGCTCCTTGGTGTTCACCTGGAGGACCTGGTCGACCTTCTTCACGGAGACGTCGAGGCGCTCGCCGATCTCGTGACGCTTCGGCGTCCGCCCGAGTTCCTTGCGGAGCGCCCGCTCGGTCTCGCGGACCTCCTTCACCTTCTTCATCTGGTAGCTGGGAACGCGCACCAGGTTGACCTGGTCGGCCAGCGCCTTGAGGATCGACTTGCGGATCCACCAGATGGCGTAGGTGATGAACTTCGTCCCCTTCGACGGATCGTACCGCCGCGCAGCTTCGATCAGGCCGAGGTTCCCCTCGTTAAGAAGGTCTTCCAGCGGGAGGCCCAGGTTCCGGTACTCGCTGGCGACCTTGACGACGAACGAGAGGTTGGAGGCGACGAGCCGCTCGAACGCCTCGGGATCTCCCTGCTGGACGCGGCGCGCGAGCTGTTGCTCCTGCTCTTTCGTGAGAAGGGGGTATTCGCGGATCTCGCTGAAGTAGCGGCTGAGGATCGTCTTGTCGCTGTTGGGCGTGGTCTGGGGGACCGCCGCCGGGGCCGACGCCGCGGCCGGCGCGGCGCCCGCGACCGTCGAGTCTGCGGACGACTTCTTCTTGCGTCCCCGACTGGCCAAGATCTCCCGCCCCGGCTCCCGGAGGGAACCACCCAATCGCACCGCCTTCCCCGCGCGGCGCGACACCCGCCGCGACCCCGGCCGGCCGGTCCCGCGGGCGCGGCCCGTCCCCACACCGGCCCGACCGGATGGCAGGTGCGGTCCAATATGAAGGATGAGCGGCCCTTTCGTCAACTCCCCCGTCCGGGAAAATCCGCGCCCCGCGCCGGTTTCGGGCGGGCACCGGCTGCCAGGTCCCGGGTGTTCAACGGGTTAGCCGGGCCACCCCGACGAGCGCCTCTCCCCCTCGATGACCCGAAACGGCCGCCGCGCCCCCCGGCCGCGTCGGAGGCGGGCGAACCACCCGCCCGGACGGATGAAGCCCTTGAGGTACAGGTATCCGGCCGCCATACCGCCGAGGTGGGCCAGGTGAGCCACCGGGTCGAGCGGGTTCGCGTCGATGGCGCCGTACAGGTCGATGACGCCGAACAGGATCGCCACCGTGCGGGCGCGGATCGGCACCGGGATCGGGAAGAGGAACATCTGCCTTTCGGGGAACATCAAGGCGAAGGCGAGGACGAGGCCGAGAACGCCGGCGCTGGCCCCCATCACGGTCCCGGCGCCTCCCGTGAGAAACCCGAACAGCACGTGCGCGACGCCTCCCCCCGTCACGCAGACCAGGACGTACCGGAGCAGACCGTTCGAGCCGAGGACCCGCTCGACGTCGCCGCCGAACATCCAGACGCCGAGCATGTTCATCAGGAGGTGCCACAGCCCCCCGTGCAGGAGGGCGTAGGTCACGAATTGCCACACGAAGGGGACGGCGGTCCGGGGGTGCAAGGCGAACAGATCGACCGGGAACGTGAAGCCGGCGCGCGTGAGGAGCACCTGGGCGGCGAACCCGCCACCGAGCGTCCACAGGATGCGGCGCACCATCGGGGTGACGGGCGGGAAGGCCAACCCGACCCCGCCCGCGTACGGGCCGCGATGGAAGCTCATGGGGTGATTATCCCACAGGCGGAGCCGCCGCCCGGCGCTTTCATCGCTCCACCTCCACCGTCCCGCTCTCGCGGTCGACATACAGCCACGCCGATCCCGCCGGCATCGTTCCCACTTCCCGTCCGGTGTGCCCTTCCTCGCGGCACCCGCTCTTCCGGGCGAGGCCGCAGGCGAAGGTGTAGCGACGCCCGCCGACGTCGATCACCCAGCGATAGGCCCAGACCGAGGTTTCGTTCCGGACTTCTGCGGTGATGTGGTTGGCCCCCTCCCGCAACCTCGGACCGAGATCCACCCACTCCCCGAGGAGCTGCGCGGGAGGCGCGATCTCCTCGTCGTCCAGGTACAGATGGACCTCGTCGTCGGCATCGAGCACCCGCACCCGCACCCGGGGAAGCGGGATCTCCGGCTCCTCGCCGAACTCGATCCGCGCCAACTCCTTTCGCGCGACGACGCGCTCCCGCCCCTCGGGAAGGCGGATCACCGCCCGGGTCTCGTCGACGAGCACCACGTGTCCCTCGATCTCGGAGCCGTCGCGGAGGACGACGAGATCCGCGGCCGCCGCCGGGGCCGCCGCCAGGATGACGGCGAGGCATGCCGCGGCACCGGCCCGCTGTGCCACCGTGTTGCCGATCCGGGACATCGGTCCGCACCTCCTCGAAGCTCCGCGTGCCGGCCGGACTACGCTGGCGCCGGTCGCGCCACGCATCCGGCGCACGGGGCTGCACCGCCATGATGGCAGGGTCGAACGCGACGAGCACGCCCGACGCACTCGCCCCGGCCCTCGGGCGGATCGCCGGGAGGCTCCGGCTGCCTCCCGGAACCCGCTGGGGTGTCAGCGTGGATGGCGCCTCGTTCGTGGGGCCGCGGGGCCCGATCGAGGTTCCCGAGGCCGTCGGCCGGCGGGCGGCGGCCGCGCTGGCCTGCGGAACGGTCGAGCGGGCCGGAGTCGGCGGCCGCTGCTGGTTCGCCGGCGGGACGGACCGTCCCTTTCCGGCGCGCGTCGTCTTGGAGCCGGCGGGCCCGCTCGGCGGAGAGACGGCGCGCGCGGCGGTCGATGCACTGGCGGCGGCGCTCTCCGAGGAGGTCCTCCCCTCCCTGGCCGGTGCCGACCCCTGGATCCCCGTCGTCGCCGCCTCTCCCGGATTGCGCCGCCAGCTCACCGGTCTCGCCCGGGCGGCGCGCTCCCCGCTTCCCGTGCTGATCCTCGGGGAGACCGGCACCGGCAAGGAAGTGGTGGCGCGCGCCCTGCACGAAGCCTCCGGGCGACACGGGCCGTTCGTCGCCGAGAGCTGCGCCGCCCTGCCGGAAACGCTCCTCGAGGCCGAACTGTTCGGCAGCCGGCGCGGCGCGTACACCGGCGCCGTGCGGGACCGCCCGGGACGCGTCCTGCAGGCGTCCGGCGGCACGCTCCTGCTGGACGAGGTCGGCGAGCTTCCGCCGGCCCTCCAGGCGAAGCTGCTGCGGCTGATCCAGGAAAGGGAGCTGCGGCCGCTGGGAGGCGACCGTACCGTCCGCGTCGACGTCCGGTTCGTCGCCGCCACGCACCGCGACCTGCCCCGGCTCGCCGCCGAGGGAGCGTTCCGGGCGGACCTCTACTACCGCCTCGCCGGCCTGGTGGTCCGCCTGCCGCCGCTGGCGGCGCGGCGCGAAGACCTCCCCTACCTGGCGGCGGCGCTGCTCGCGCGTGCCGCGGCCGACGGCCTCGGCCCCGGGCGGCACCTCTCCCCCGCCGCCCTCTCCGCGCTCTCGCGCCTTCCCCTGCGCGGCAACGTGCGCGAGCTGGACAACATCCTGCGGAGGGCCGCCGTCTTCGCCCGGGGACCGCGCATCGACGAGGAAGCGCTCGTGCTGGCGGAGGAGCCGCCGGAACCGCCGGCGGTCAACCTCGAGCGGGCGATGATCGAACAGGCGCTCGAGCGATCGGCCGGGGTCAAGGCGGGAGCGGCCCGGCGGCTCGGCTGGACCCGGCAGAAGCTCTACCGCCGGATGCGAGCGCTCGGCCTGCGCTGACGGCCGCGCGGCAGGTGCCTCAGCGCGGGCCGCGCGCGAGCGCCCGCTCGATCAGCCGGTCGAGCAGCGCTCCGTAGGGAATTCCGCTCGCCTCCCACAGCTTCGGGTACATCGAGATCGGCGTGAAGCCGGGGAGGGTGTTCACCTCGTTCAGCACGAGGGTGCTGCCGTCCCGGGAGAGGAGGAAGTCCACCCGGGCGAGATCGTCCAGCTCCAGCGCCGTGAACGCGCGGCGGGCGGCGTCCCGGATCCGGTCGGTGAGGTCCGGCTCGAGCGGCGCGGGAATCAAGAGCTTCGACTCGGGATCCTCGTACTTCGCGCGGTAGTCGTAGAACGCACCGTGCGGGACGACCTCGCCGGGCACCGAGATCTCCGGCGGATCGCCGCCCAGAACCGCGACCTCGATCTCGCGGGCCCGCACCACCGCGCGCTCGACGATCACCTTCGAATCGACGGCGGACGCGGCCTCGAGCGCCCGGGGCAGTTCGGTCCAGTCCTCGACGAGCGAGATGCCCACGCTCGATCCCGCCCGCGCCGGCTTGACGAACAGCGGCAGTCCCAAGGGCTCCACCGCCGAGCGCACCGCACCCGAGTCCCGCGCGGCGGGTCCGGTGAACACGCGGTCCTCGATCACCGGAACTCCGGCCGAGGCGATCATGCGGCGCGCGCGGTCCTTGTCCATCGCGAGGGCCGAGCCGAGCACGCCCGCGCCCACATAGGGCAAGCGAGCCATCTGGAGCAGCCCCTGGAGGCTCCCGTCCTCGCCGCCGGCTCCGTGGATGATCGGGAAGACGACGTCGATGGGCGGGGAGCAGGGACGGCCGGTCTCTTCCTCCCGCAAGCGCGAATCACCCTCCCATGAGGGCCACCGCACCGGCGTCCCCTCGCCGCGATCCATGCCGCCCCCGAGCAGTTCCTCTCCGCCGGTGACCGGCCGCCCGTCCCGGGTGACCCCGACGAGGACCAGTTCCCACCGGCGGTGGTCGAGCCGGTCGCGGATGCCGCGTGCCGAGACGAGCGAGACGTCGTGCTCCGGACTCCGGCCGCCGAAGACCAGGGCCACGACGGGCCGGCTCATCGCGATCCGCCCGAGGCCGCCGCGAGGCGCCCCTCGAACGCCGAGATCGGCCGTTCGCGGGCACGGAGCCGGATCCGCAGCTCACCGTCCACCTGCTCGCACCGCTCCACGCGCCCGGCGCGGTGCGCCGCCGCGAGGAGATCGGGCCGGTTCTCCGGGATCGCGAGCTCGACGACCCGCGTCTCCCCGAGCAACCGGTCGCCCAGGGCCGCGACGAGCTGGTCCACACCCGCACCGGTGCGCGCCGACGCGAGCAGCGCCCCGGGCCAGCGGTCGCTCAGGTCGTGCACCCGGTCGGCCGAGGCCGCGTCGATCTTGTTGAGGACGAGCAGGCGCGGCCGGTCGGCGAGGCCCGAAGAGTCCAGGACGCTCTCCACCGTCGCCACCTGCGCTTCGACGGCGGGATGGCTCGCGTCCGCGACCAGCACGAGAAGATCCGAGTCGGCCGACTCCTCGAAAGTGCTCCGGAACGACGCCACCAGGTGGTGCGGGAGCTTGCGGATGAAGCCGACGGTGTCCTTGAGGAGGAACAGCCCGCGCGGATCGGTCTCGACGCACCGGACGGTCGGGTCGAGCGTGGCGAACAACCGGTCCTCGACGTGCACCCCCGCATGGACGATCGCGTTGAAGAGGGACGACTTGCCGACGTTGGTGTACCCGACCAGCGCCGCCCGCGGGAGCCCGCGCCGGCCGCTCCGCCGCACCCGCCGGGCCGACTCGATCCGCCGCAGCTCGCGGCGGAGCCGGTCGATGCGCCGCCGGATGATCCGGCGGTCCAGCTCGATCTGCTTTTCGCCCTCTCCCTTCGTTCCGCCGGGGCCGCCGCCGACCTGCCGGGAGAGGTGGGTCCATCGGCCGGCGAGCCGCGGCAGCAGGTACTCGAGTCGGGCCAGCTCCACCTGGGTCCGCGCCTCCCGGCTGCGCGCGCGCTGAGCGAAGATCTCGATGATCAGGCCCGCGCGGTCGACCACCGGAAGGCCGGTCGCCGCCTCGAGGTTCCTCACCTGAGCCGGGGTGAGCTCTTCGTCCACCACGATCACGCTGGCCCCCAGCCCGTGGGCCATCGCCCCGACGTCCCCGGCCTGCCCGCGGCCGATGAAGGTCGCGGCGTGAACCTGGCGGAGGTGGACGATCGCGCGCCCCGCTTCCTCGAATCCGGCGGTGTCGGCCAGAGCGGAGAGTTCGTCGAGGTGGGAGGCGACGAGACCCGGAGGAACGCCCTCGCGCGCCGCGCCGACGAGGTAGGCGGTCCCGCGCCCCTCCGCCGTCGAGTCGAGCGCTTGCGGCTCCCGGCGCTGCCTCAACGCGTCCTCCCGTCAGCCCCCGGCCAGCCAGCGCCGAAGCTCTTCCAGGCCGGGCGCGCGGTCGCCGCGGTGCACCACCCGCCCGCCGGCGATCACCACGTGCCACGGAAGGTACTCGGCACCGAACGCGGCCTCGATGCGGCCGTCGCGATCGAAAACCAGGGCATCGCCGAACCCGTAGCCCCTGGCCCAGCGGGCGAACGCGTCGGCCGACTCGCGCGTGCCCACCCCCACCACGACGGTGCGATACCCCTGGCGCCGCAGCGCCCCCGCGCGGCGGCGTGCGGCCGTCAGCGCCCGTCCGCACGGCTCGCACCACGCGGCGACGAAGATCAGCTCGGTCGCCCTGGCCTGCCGCAGATCGATGGGGCGGCCGCCCAGATCCACCAGCGGAACGTCGGGCACCGCGTCGGGCGCGGCGGCCGGCGCGGCCACCACTCCCGCCGCCAGGACGGCGCACGCCACCAGACGCCTCACAACCGCCACCACCCCTGATAGAGAAACCACGCCGCGAGCCCGAGCATCACGACGCCCATGGCCTTCTTGAGCGTGACCATCCAGCCGCCGGGCTTCGGCATCGTCGCCGCCAGGCCCGAGCTGACCCCGATGAGCAGGAGGAGCAGTCCCAGGCCCAGGCTGAAGGAGAGCATCGCCAGCGTTCCGAAGACGATCCTCCCCTGCTGGGCGACGATCGCCGCCAGCGGCACCACGATCGGCGCCGCGCAGGGGGCGGCGACCACCGCCGAGCTGGCGCCCATCGCCACGGCGCCGATCAGTCCCTGGCGCGGTCCGCTCCCGATCCGGTCGAGGACGAAGCTCGGCACGCGGATTTCGAACAGCCCGAGCAGCGACAGGGCGAACACGAACAGCACCAGGGCGACGAACGCGTAGCCCCAGAACGTCTGCGTGACCGAGCCGAAGGGACGCCGGGCGAGGAGCGCGAACAGTCCGAGCCCGGTGTAGACCAGCGCCATACCGGAAACGTACGCCAGGGACCGGACGAGGACCCGGGCCCGGCGTCCGGAGGGGGCTCCGCCGGTCGCCAGCGCCGCCGACTCCGCGCCGCTCATGTACGCGACGACGATCGGGATCATCGGATAGACGCACGGCGTGAGCGACGCGAGCACGCCTGCGGCGAAGAAGATCCCGAGCGCCAGGGGATCGGAGACGTGCCCCACCGCGTCCGCCAGCCGCGCCGAGACGCCACCCGCCCAGTTCTCGAGGTCGGTCAACAGGCCGGCGAGCGGAGCGAGCCGGAGTCCGAGCGCAGCGACGGACGTCACGGGAAGGAAGACCTCAAGACGCGATCACCTGATCGAGCGTTTTCGCGAGTTCGGCCCGCGGTCGAGCGCCGACCAGCTGCGCGACGACCTGCCCCCCTTTGAAGACCATCAGGGTGGGCACCGACGCGATCCCGAAACGCATCGCCGTCGCCCGCGCCTGATCCACGTCGACCGCATAGAAGCGGACCTTGCCCGCGTACTCCTCGGCGAGACTCTCGACCACCGGCGCGAGCTGGCGGCAGGGGCCGCACCACTCCGCCGAGAAATCGACCAGGACGGGCTGATCCGAGGCGAGCACTTCGGTGTCGAAGTTGTCGTCGCTCAGCGAGGCTAGCTTGGCCATCGGCTGACTCTCTCCTTAATCAAGCGGGGTCCGGGATTTCCGGAGCCGCCATCCGCGGCCGGTTCCGGCATCCCGCGGCGATGATACACCGCGGTGGCGTCCCACGCCCCGCGTGCGGGAGAGCCCGAACGCGCTCCGGTTGACGCCGGAGGAGTGCGGACGCGACGTTCTCCCGCGCAGGGCGGGCCCGGACCGCCCGGGAGCTTTGTCCGATGCGCGCGTGCGCCTGCTGCGGGGCCCCGTTCCACAGCCGCCAGCCCGACCCGCTGGCCCGCTGCGAGTTCTGCGGCGCGCTCCTGGCGGTGGACGCGAGCGGGGCACATGCCCCCCTCGAGGCGAGGCTGCGCGTGAGCGAACGGGACGCCTGGCGGCGCCTGCTGGCGGCCCTCGGCGACGGCGCCCGGCGGGCGTGGCAGCCGTACGAAAGCGCTCTGATCTGGTATCCGTTCGCGCGAGGCGACGATCCGCGGCGACCGCTCGTGCCGCTCGCCGTCCTGCCACCGCTGCTGGAGCGCGCCTGGCACGCTTCGGGCGCGGACCTGATCGAAGCGGGTCCGGAGCCGGAGGCGGGAGGCCGGCGGGTCGCCCCGAGCCGGGGCGTCCCGGCCGACCGCCCCGTCGTCTACTACCCGTTCCATCGCCTCGTCCTGCTCCGCGGGGAGGAGCGTTTCGCCGCCTGGTGCGACGGGATCGACGGCGAGCTGCTGCTGCCGGACGATCTCGTGCCGCGACCCGAGACCCGGCGCCGCTCCCTCGCGCGGTGGTGGGGCCCCGCCCTCGCCGCCGGGGCCGCAGCGGGGCTGCTGCTGCCGGCCGGTCCCGGGCTCTTGGCCGCCACCGCCGTCGCCGCCGGCTTCGCCTGGAAGGCGGGGAGGAAGCGGTGACCGGGACGGCGGCACCGGTGGTGGTGCGGGCCGTCTCCTGCCCGCGGTGCGGCGGCGTGCCGGTGCCCGGCGCCGGCCCGGCCGGACTCGCGCGCTGCGGGTCGTGCGGGATCCTCGGGAAGATCGACGACCCGACGGGGACGCCGCGCATCGTCTTCGCGCCGGCCGTCGACGCTTCCTTCGCTCTCCGCGCTCTGCGGGCCCGCCTCGAAGAGCAGGGAGAGGCGTCGGCCGCCTCCCTGCACGCGTGCGAACTCGTCTACGTCCCCGTCTGGCGCGTCACGACCTTCCTCGCCGGACGCCTCGCCGGCGAGCGGCGGCGCGTCGAACGCAAGCTCGAACGCCGACTCCTCGAAAACGGGCACGCCGTCTACCACTGGAGGGACGAGCTGCGGGGGTCCGAACACGTCGAGCGGGAGTTGCAGAAGCGGCACGTCGCGCTGTGCGCGGCCTGCCCGCTGGACGAGTACGGCATCCCCACGCTCGGCCCCCAGCGGCAGCTCTGCGAGGGTTTCGCCGCCGCCCTCCCGCCGGAGCGCCTGCCGCGACCCGAACCGTTCCACCCGTCGGTGCGGCGCGGCGCGACGGTTCTCGACCCGATCGTCGGCCGGGACGAGGCGGTCGCCGTCGCCGACCTGCTGGTGGAGCGCTACCGGGAGAGTGTCGACCGCGGGCTCGAGCGCACGGAACGGTTGGAGCTGGTCGCGCTGGGACGGGACGTGCGCCTCGTCTACTCCCCGGTCCACCTCATACGGTTCGGGCTCGCGGATGGCCTGCGCGGCTCGGCGGCGGTCGACGCGGTCACCGGTCGCGTGATCTCGATCCGGCGTCCCCGCTCGCCCGCCGGGCCGATCGCCCTGAGGCTTCTGTCCGGGGCGGCGGCCGGAGGCGGCTGGATCACCGGGCTGCTGGCCCGCCTCGCCCTGCTCCCGCCCGACTGGGTGCCGCACGGTGCCGGCGCCGCGTGGACCGCCCGCCTCGCGCTGCTGGCCCTGGCCGCCGGGGGGGCGACGGTGGCGATCCTTCGCCACCTCGCCCGGCACGCCGACGACGAGGACGCGCCATGAGGCCACCCCGGTTCGTCCCCCTCGCCTGCCCCCGCTGCGGCGCCGATCTCGTCGGACGCGCGGAGGACGCCGTCGCGTTCTGCCGCGGCTGCCGCGGCGCCTACCGGGTCGACGGCGCCGAGCCCTCGCCGGTGGAGGCGTTCCAGGTCCCGTCCGGCGCCCCCGCGTCCCCCGTCCGGATGCTTCCTTTCTGGAACGCGGGCGGTCTTCTCCTGCCGGCCTTCGCGACGCCGCGCCCGCTCCGCCTGGCGCGCCTCGCGAGCCGCGCCGCGAATCGCGAGAGGCAGCCCGGCGTTCCCGATCCGCCGCCGGTGGGAGCGCGCTTCGCGCCGGAGGCGGCGGCGCGCCTGCTGCCGCTGCTCGGGGCCGAAATTTCTGACCCGGTTCCGGAGGAGCTGGTGGCGCTCCCGCTCCTCCCGTCGGACGCACCCCACCGGTTCCACCTGCTCGCCGGGGGCCCGGTGCTGTTCGGCGAGGACCTCGGCGACCTCGGCCCCGAGCCCCAGGGGGGCTGACGCGCGGCCGCCGCCCGGGGCGAGCCCGGCGGAGGCCGCGGCGGCCCCGCACTTCGCGGGCCTCGTCCCGCCCCGGCGATCCTCCGCGACCTTCCGGACCTCTGCGTGCGGTCGCGCCCGGCCCCCGGAGGAGTCCGCCGAACGGGATCGCCGGAGGGTGGTTACCGCCAGGCAGCACCACGGATTCGACGGGAGGTGCGCCCTCGATGGGAGGTGCATCCCCAATGGTGCGTTTTCGCATCCAAACCGCTGATCGCCGAGAGGTTGCGGTCCAGGACGGCTCGGTGCCGGAAAAACCGGGCCAACTCTTTGTCCGGCAACGAGTTGCACAGGATTTCGCACCATCGAGGGTGCACCTCCCGCTCGATGACTCGCGCGGAGTTCCGCACCTTCGAGCAGGCCCCTCCTCTGGGCGGAGCCGGCCGGCGGTCGCGGGTACTGAGCCCCGCCGCGAGTCCGTCCGGCTAACTCGCTCTTATTTATACTTGCCATTCCATTCCAGATTGAGTAACCTCGGCTCCGGAGGCGAGGATGCGCATCAGCGTGCTCGAGGACAACGCCCTCCGCTGCCTGAGCCTCTTGGCGCGGACGGGAACCAAGCTGACCATCGGCCAGATCGCCGAGTCGGAGGGGCTCACCGACGAAACGGCGGCGAAGATCCTGGCGCGGCTGCGCGAGGCCGGGCTCGTGCGCAGCTTCCGCGGCAAGGAGGGCGGTTACGTTCTCGCCGATGCGCCGGAACGGATCTCGCTCGCCCAGGCGCTCGCGGGCCTCGGCCGCCCGATGTTCGAACTCGAACGCTGCCATGGCGACGAGGAGACCGACGCCTGCGTGCACACCGGCGGCTGCGGCATCCGCCCCGTCTGGATGACCCTGGGACAGCTCGTTCAGGACTACCTTTCGAAGATCACGCTCGCCGACCTCGTCCATCCCGAAGCTCAGGTCACCGAGCACGTCGACGCCGTGGCGGCGGCGGTGTCGGCGCGTCCCCTGCCCCGGGCCGGCTGCGGCGGGCCGCCGCCGGCAGCGGGGCGGAACTGAACCTCGACCGGGAGGCGGAAGGCATGAGCCGGAAACGACCGTCGGCGGAACAACTGGCGCAGGCCGAATACAAGTACGGCTTCGTCACCGATATCGAGCAGGAGACGCTCCCCCCCGGCCTCGACGAGTCGGTCATCCGGGCCATCTCGGCGAAGAAGCGGGAGCCGGACTGGCTGCTCGAATGGCGGCTCAAGGCGTTCCGCGCCTGGCAGAAGATGGCGGAGCCGCACTGGGCGTTCGTGAACTATCCGCCGATCGATTACCAGGCGATCAGCTACTACGCCGCGCCCAAGAGCCGAAAGGACGGTCCCAAGAGCCTCGACGAGGTCGACCCGGAGCTGCTCGAGACGTACGAGAAGCTCGGGATTCCGCTCGCCGAGCGCGCGGTACTGGCCGGCGTCGCCGTCGACGCGGTCTTCGACAGCGTGTCGGTGGCGACGACGTTCCGGGAGAAGCTCGCCGAGCTGGGGATCGTGTTCTGCTCCTTCTCCGAGGCCGTCCGCGAGCACCCCGACCTCGTCCGCCGGTGGCTCGGCACGGTCGTACCGCCGAACGACAACTTCTTCGCGGCGCTCAATTCGGCCGTCTTCAGCGACGGCTCGTTCTGCTACATCCCGCCCGGCGTGCGCTGCCCGATGGAGCTGTCGACCTACTTCCGCATCAACGCGGCGAAGACGGGGCAGTTCGAGCGGACGCTGATCGTCGCCGACGAGGGGAGCTACGTGAGCTACCTCGAAGGCTGCACCGCCCCGATGCGTGACGAGAACCAACTCCACGCCGCCGTGGTCGAGCTGGTGGCCCTGGAGGGCGCCCACATCAAGTACTCCACGGTGCAGAACTGGTACCCGGGCGACGCCGAGGGGCGGGGCGGGATCTACAACTTCGTCACCAAGCGCGGCAAGTGCGCCGGGCGGCGCTCGAAGATCTCCTGGACACAGGTGGAGACCGGCTCGGCGATCACCTGGAAATATCCGAGCTGCATCCTGCTCGGCGACGAGTCGGTCGGCGAGTTCTACTCGGTCGCCGTCACGCGCGGCCGCCAGCAGGCCGACACCGGCACCAAGATGATTCACATCGGGAAGAACACCCGCAGCACGATCGTCTCGAAGGGCATCTCGGCCGGGCACGGCCAGAACACCTACCGCGGACTGGTCCGCATCAACAAGGGAGCGGACAACGCCCGCAACTACTCGCAGTGCGACTCGATGCTCATCGGCGACAAGTGCGGGGCACACACCTTCCCCTACATCGACGTCGCCAACCCGACGGCGACGGTCGAGCACGAAGCGAGCACGTCGAAGATCGGCGAGGACCAGATCTTCTACTGCCAGCAGCGCGGGCTGTCGCCGGAGGACGCCGTATCGTTGATCGTCAACGGCTTCTGCAAGGAGGTCTTCCGCGAGCTGCCGATGGAGTTCGCCGTGGAGGCGCAGAAGCTGCTCAGCGTGAGCCTCGAAGGGAGCGTCGGCTGAGCCGACGCGGTTCCGGCGCCCGGCGCCGGGGATAAGGAAGGAACACGGTGGAACCGCTGCTCGTCGTCAAGGACCTTCACGCCGGCATCGACGGCCAGGAGATCCTCCGGGGTCTCGACCTGGAGGTCGCCGCCGGTGAGGTCCACGCCATCATGGGCCCCAACGGATCCGGCAAGTCCACCTTCGCCCAGGTCCTGGCCGGCAGGGACTCCTTCGAGGTGACCCGGGGGACGGTGACCTACAAGGGCCACAACCTCCTCGAGCTCTCTCCGGAAGAGCGGGCCGGCGAGGGGATCTTCCTCGCGTTCCAGTACCCGGTCGAGATTCCCGGAGTCGGCAACCTCTATTTCCTGAAAGCGGCCTACAACGCCATCCGGAAGTACCGGGGCCAGCCCGAGCTGGATGCCGTGGAGTTCCGCAAGCTCGTCCGGGCGAAGCTCTCCGTGCTGCACCTCGACGAGGAGCTGCTGAAGCGGCCGGTCAACCACGGCTTCTCCGGCGGCGAGAAGAAACGCAACGAGATCTTCCAGATGGCCGTGCTGGAGCCGACCCTGGCGATCCTGGACGAGACCGATTCGGGGCTCGACATCGATGCCCTGAAGGCCGTGGCCGACGGCGTCAACGCCATGCGGTCGCCGGAGCGGTCGATCATCGTCGTGACCCACTACCAGCGGTTGCTGGAGCACATCGTCCCCGACCGCGTCCATGTGCTCCACAAGGGCCGGATCATCCGCTCCGGCGGCCGGGAACTCGCCCTGGAGCTCGAGCGGAAGGGCTACCGGTGGATCGACGAGAACGCCGACCGCCTCGCCGCGAACCGGTGAGGTCCGCCATGCGCGCCACTCACCTTCCCGCTCCCGACCCCATCCGGCGCCGGCTCGAATCGCTCGACCGGCGGCCGGGGGCCGGCGAGCCTCTGTGGCTCCGACGCCGGCGGCAGGAGGCGCGGCAGGCGGCGCGGGCCGGGCTTCCGGGGCCGGAGGACGAAGAATGGCGGGAGACGAGCCTCCGGGCGCTCGCCGAGACACCGTTCGGCGCCCCCCCGCCCGGAGCGGAGCCGCCCGCCGAGCCGTGTCCCGAGCTCGGCCGGCCCCATCTCGTCTTCGTCGACGGGCGCGCCGATGCCGCTCCATGCGCGGCACCGCCTCCCGGCCTGTTCGTCGGCGGGCTCGGGCGCGCACTCGCGGAGAAACCGGAGGCGGTCGAGCCGCACCTCGCCCGCGTGGCGCCCGGCGCGCATCCCCTCGCCGCCCTGAACACCGCCCTGTTCGAGGACGCGGCGGTGGTGGTCGTGCCGCCCGGCGCCGTGGCGACCGAACCGCTTCTGATCGTCCACGCCGCCGGCGGCGCGGAAGGTCCCACCGTGCGCTTCCCGAGGACGCTGATCGTGGCCGGCGAGGGGGCGCAGGTCAGCGTGATCGAGATCCACACCGGACGCTCCGGCCCGGGGTACTGGTCCTGTCCGGTGACCGAGCTGGTGGCGGGCGACGGTGCGGTCGTGCGGCTGCGGGTCCTCCAGCTCGAGGGCGCGGCCGCCTTCCACACGGCGGTGCTCCAGGGCGTCCAGGGGCGCGGGAGCGGGATCGAGATCCTCCACGCGGCGTTCGGTGCGGCGCTCTCCCGGGCGGACGTCGGAGTCCGCATGGAGGGCGAGGGCGCGAACTGCCGCCTCGACGGGCTGTACGTCGGGCGAGGTACGCAGCACCTCGACGCTCACACGACGATCGACCACGCCGCTCCCCACGGCACCAGCCACGAGCTGTTCAAGGGAATCCTCGCGGATGCGGCGGGAGGCGTGTTCAAGGGGCGCATCATCGTCCGGCCGGGTGCGCAGAAGACCGACGCGGTCCAGCACAACGGAAACCTGCTCCTGACGCGCGATGCGAAGGTGAACACCCGCCCGCAGCTCGAGATCCACGCGGACGACGTCCGCTGCACCCACGGGGCGACGATCGGCCGTCTCGACGAGGATGCGCTCTTCTACATGAGAAGCCGGGGCCTGCCGCAGCGGGAAGCCCGCCGCATGCTGATCCGGGCCTTCGCCGCGGAGGTGCTCGACCGCGTGGAATCGGGCCCGCTTCGCGACCGGCTGTCCGCCGAGCTGGACCGGCGGGTGGAGGAGGTGGAGCGGTGAGCGCCGGGGGCGGCACGCGGACCCGCACCGGCGGCCGGACTTACGACGTCGAGGCCGTCCGGAGCGATTTCCCCGTCCTGCACCAGCAGATCAACGGGCATCCGCTCGTCTACCTCGACAACGCGGCCAGCGCCCAGCGCCCGCGGCAGGTCATCGAGGCGGTCGCGCGTTTCTACGAGCGCGACTACGCCAACATCCACCGGGGCGTCCACACGCTGAGTCAGCGGGCGACGGAACGGTACGAGGAGGCACGCCGGCGGACGGCACGGTTCATCGGGGCCGGGGATCCGCGCGAAATCGTGTTCGTCCGCGGGACCACCGAGGCGATCAACCTCGTCGCGTGGTCGTTCGTGCGCCCCCGGCTCGGCCCGGGCGACGAGGTGCTGATCACCGAGCTCGAGCACCACTCGAACATCGTCCCGTGGCAGCTCGTCTGCCGCGAGCGCGGTGCGCGCCTCGTCGCGGTGCCGGTCACGGAGGCGGGAACCGTCCGGCTGGAGGACTTCGACCGGCTCATCGGGCCGCGCACGCGGTTCGTGTCGGTGGCCGACACCTCCAACGCCCTCGGCACGGTCAACCCCGTCCGGGAGATCGTCTCTCTCGCGCACGAGCGCGGCGTTCCCGTGCTGGTGGACGGCGCGCAGGCGGTCCCGCACCGCCGGGTCGACGTGGGCGAGTTGGGGTGCGACTTCTTCGCCTTCTCGGGGCACAAGGTGTACGGCCCCAGCGGAATCGGCGTCCTCTACGGCCGCGCCCAGCGGCTCGAGGAGATGCCGCCCTACCAGGGCGGCGGTGAGATGATCCGGCGCGTGTCGCTGGAGGACTCCGAGTTCGCCGGCATCCCGCACCGCTTCGAGGCCGGGACGCCGAACATCGCCGGAGCCGTCGGACTCGGCGCGGCGATCGAGTACCTCGAGGCGCTCGGGATGGACCGGATCGCGGCGTGGGAGGGCGAGCTGCTGCGTCGGGCGACCGCTTCCCTGCGGGAGATTCCGGAGGTGCGGGTTCTGGGCGACGCGCCGGAGAAGGCGGCCGTCGTGTCCTTCGTGGTCGATGGCGTGCATCCCCACGACGTGGGCACGGTGCTCGACAGCCGCGGGGTGGCGGTGCGGGCCGGCCATCACTGCGCGCAGCCGCTCATGGAACGCCTCGGCGTCCCCGCGACCGTCCGGGCGTCGTTCGCCCTCTACAATACCGAGGAGGAAATCGAGCGCCTCGCGGAAGCGGTGCGCGCCGCCGTGGAGATCTTCCGGTGATGGGCGAGCTGGACGAGCTGTACCAGGAGATGGTCCTGGATCACGGGAAGCGCCCGCGCAACCGCGGGCGGCTCGAGGAGCCGAGTGCCCGGGCGGAGGGGTACAACCCCCTGTGCGGCGACCGGCTCACCTTGTACCTCAAGATCGAGGGCGACGTCGTCACCGACGCGCGATTCGAAGGCTCCGGCTGCGCCATCTCCACCGCATCCACTTCGCTGATGACCGAAGCGGTCAAGGGCAAGCCGGTGAGCGAGGTGGACCGCCTGTTCCGGCTCTTCCACGACATGCTCACCGGCCCGGAGGAGGCGGCGGAGCCGCCGGAGGAGCTGGGCAAGCTCGCCGCTCTGGCCGGCGTGAGGAAGTTCCCCATCCGCGTCAAGTGCGCCACGCTCCCGTGGCACACCCTCAAAGCCGCGCTCGCAGGCGAGCGCGTGGCGAGCACCGAATGAGCCTCGAAAAGCGACCGGCGGGCGAAGAGAGCGCCGACCGGCCTTCCGCAGCGGACAGCCCGGCCCCCGCGGAGCGGCAGGGCGGCACCCCGCCCGATGCGCCGGCCGGCGGCGGCTCGGCGGACGATCTGAAGACGCGGATCGTCGAGGCGCTCAAGTCGATCCACGATCCGGAGATCCCGGTCAACATCTACGACATGGGGCTCGTCTACGGAATCGACATCGACGACGGGCACGTCACGGTCCGGATGACGCTGACCTCTCCGGCCTGCCCGGTGGCGCAGTCGCTACCGCTCGAGGTCGAGATGAAGATCGGCGCGATCGAAGGCGTGCGCTCCGCCCGCGTCGATGTCGTCTGGGATCCACCCTGGACCCCGGACCGGATGTCGGAAGAAGCGCGCCTCGAGCTCGGCTTCTTCTGAGAGGCACCGGGGCCGCCGCTTCAGCGCGCCGCCCTCAGCCCCGCACCGGCGCCCCGCGTGAACCAGAGCGGCGAGCCGTCCATCCCGAGACGCCCGACGTAGCGGCGCTGCCGGAAACGGCGCTTCCCGGTGGAGGGATCGAGGTCGGTTACGGGATCGGTCTCGATCTCGAGGGCGAGCGCGAAGGCCGCCCCGGCTTCGACGCCGATGTCCCGCCACGGGATCGCGAGTTCGTACGCCCGGTGCCCTTCCAGCCGGCTCGCCGCCTCCGGGGGCCCGTAGAGACCGCACTCGTTGAGCCGGAAGTTCTTCCACCGGTCGGGACCGGCGAACCCCCCCGGGGGCGGCTCGCCCGGCCAGCGCACCGCCGAGATGCGGCAGCCGGTGCTCGCCGTTCCGTCCTTGTAGACGAACAGATACTCCTCGCTCTGCCACGACGAGAGTCCGGGATGGAGCACGAGCCGGAGACTGTCGAAGCCGCCGGGGGTGATCTCCTCCGGAACGTCCGCCGCCACGAGCAGCCTCTCCCCGTCGTCGCCGAGGAACACGCGCGTGGCGGTTTCGGGGACCGGCAGGGCCGCGGCCCCGTCCCACTCGCCCGGCCTCACGATGCCGTCGACGGTCACCGGCCGCGCGAGGTGGGGCACCGGAGGCGCAGGCGTCCCCGACGGCGGCCGGCGCAGCGAGACGAGCCGGGTCCGGATCCGCTGGGCCCATCGCTCCTCGGGAAAGTCCTGAAGGCCGCGCTCGGCCCTCCGGTACGCCGCGTAGTCCTCACGCTGGATCTTGCAGGTCAGCGCCTTCCGCAGCGCGGAGTCGAGGCGGTCCCGTTCGCCGCCGCCGATCGCCTCCTCGATCTCGTCCGCGAGGCCGGGACAAGGGCCTGGAGCGGTGTGCACGGACGAGGAAGAGCCATGGCGCTCGGCGGACCGGGCGGGGACGGCTCCCGCGCCGGCGGGCCGCGACGGGGACGTCCGAGCCGGCATCTCCGGCTTCGCGGGCGGCCGGCCGTTTTGAGACCAGACCCACAAGGCTCCGAGGCCGGCCAGGAGAATCGCGAAGGCCGCGGGGCCGGCTGCGGCGCGGCGACGCCCTGCCGGGGGAGCGGCGAAGGGGTCGGGGG
>RFHH01000095.1 GCA_003696075.1 Acidobacteriota bacterium | reverse complement strand
GGCGGCGAGTCCTTCGGGGGAATAGGCGCGGCCGTACTCGCCGAGCAGCAGCCGCTTCTTCGCGGCGGAGAGCTTCTCCTCCGTGAGGTAGGCGCGCAGCTTCGCCACCGCCTCGCCCATCCACCGGAACTCGGTCTTCTTGCGGTGGTACGGAAGGAACGCCCCGTCGAGGATCAGCGCCCGGCCGCGCCGGAACTCGTAGACGAACGACTCGCTGTAGACGGCGTGCCGCTGCTGGCGGACGATGATCTCGGCGAAGGGATCGACCGGCCCGCCGCTGAGCATCGCCAGCAGCGTCTCGACGACCTCGGCGTCCGGATCGCCGGGAGCGGGCAGCGGCCAGGCGAGGATCGCGATCTCCGCGGGCGGCAGATCGTCGGTCAGCTCGACAACTTCCTCTGGATAGTGCCAGTCGACGAGCCGCGGCACGTCGGGCGGCGGTCCCTCTCCGCCCGGCAGGCGCCCGAACAGCTCCTCGACCCGCGCGAGCGTCCGCTGCGGATCGACGGGTCCGACGATGACGAGGTGCACG
Organism: Acidobacteriota bacterium; assembly: GCA_003696075.1. Taxonomy (NCBI): domain Bacteria; kingdom Pseudomonadati; phylum Acidobacteriota; species Acidobacteriota bacterium. The sequence goes on along the minus strand of RFHH01000095.1, from coordinate 18,333 downwards.
TTCGAGGGGTTGTAGAAGCGCCGGTAGAAGCGGCGGCACTCGTCGAGATCGGCGCGCGCGATGTCCTCCTTGGTCCCGATCGGCGTCGGGCCATAGGGATGCTCGCCGAGCACCTCCTTGAACGCCCGGTGCAGGACGCGGGCGAGCGGGTCGTTCTCGGTGCGGAGCCGCAGTTCCTCGGTGACGATCCGCTTCTCGTTGGCGAGGTTCTCCTCCGTCAGCTTCAGGTTCACCAGGCGGTCCGCCTCGAGGGCGAGCAGCTCGTCGTGCCCCTCCGGGGGGATCGTCGAGACGTAGACCGTCTCGTCGAAGGCCGTGTAGGCGTTGTCGTCACCGCCGTGGATCTCGTGCAGCAGCCAGTAGTCCTTCTTCGAGTGCTCCGCCGTCCCGCCGAACATCAGGTGTTCGAACAGGTGCGCGAAGCCGCGCGAGTGCGCGTCCTCGTTGGCCGATCCGACGTGAACCCACATCTGCGTCGCGACGACCGGGCTCTCCGGCAGCGGCAGCACCGTCACGTGCAGGCCGTTGTCGAGCGTGCGCGCGACGAGCCGCGCCCGCAGCTCGTCGAGCCCACCGGCCTGTGCCGCGGCGCAGGACAGCAGGACGGCGGCGAGCGCGAGCAGCGACCTTCGGGCGCGCATCGGAACTCCCTCCGGGCGGACCGCCGCGGCGCGGCGGACGGAAGCACCCATCCTACCCCAGCGCGGCCCCCGCGCCTCGAGACCGCGTCCCCTCCCCCAGGGCCGGACCGGAAAGCCGGGCACCGGCTCCCCCGAAGGGGTGCGCCCCTCGCGGGCGCCGGCGACCGCTCACCCCGGCGCCTCCGGGCGGTCCTTCCACCGCCACCATTTCAGGAGTTCCGGATCCGGCGCCTCGCTGCTCGCGTAGTAGACGGCGCAGCGAAAGACGTACAGCACGCAGCGGTCGACCGGCCCGCCCCGCAGCTCGCAGAGCCGGCGGTACATCCGCTCCGGATCCTCACCGGCGAGATCGGCTGGGGAGGAGTAACCGAGGTCGCGAAGGTCGCGGGCGAGGCTCTCCCCGACTCCGGGAATCGAACGGAGATCGTCCCGCGCGAAGGCCATGCGCCGATGATGGGGCTCGCCCGCGGCGCGCGCCAGTCGCGAGGCGCATCCCCGATGGTCCCCGTTCGCGACCAAGCCACTGGCCCTTCCGAGGCCGCGCTCCCGAGTGGCTCCTTGCCCGCGGGATCGGGCCGAACGAGCTGCCCGACCTCGAGTGGCGCGCCGTTCCGCACCGTCGAGGGCGCCGGTTGTGTCCCGTTCTCGCTTTTCTGCGACCGGAAGGACGCCGGCGCCGGGCGGCGGTGCCGTCGGCACGACCGCGGTCCGAGCGCGACCGGCTGCGCTCGGCAACGCTCGGCCCCCTCCGCGTCCTGCCCGCCTTCCTTACAAGGATGTGCGCGCCGGCGCACCCCGTCGCGCGCCGCACCGTCCCCGCGCGCCGGCCGCTCCGGTCAGCGGCGCCGGTGCGGCTGCGGGCGATGGGAGCGCCGGTGGGGGTGGTGCGGGCCGGGAACGATCGGCTTTCCGTCGGCACGGCCGAGGTGCTTGCCGGGCCGGCCGACGAAGCCGCCCGGCGGCGCAGGGAGGGCGTCGCGCAGGTGGACCTTCTCCGGACGGCGCGGGCGGTCGATGCGGCGCCCGAACGGCGCGCCTCGGAACACCGGACCGCCGAAGATCGACCGGCCGAACAGGCCGCACCCTCCGAACGGACAGGCCACACCGGCGGCACCGATCACGCGCTCGCGGATCGGCACGAGGACCACCGCCGGCGACGCTGGCTGCCCTTCCGGCTCGGGGCACTCTTCGCGGGACGCGGCCGGCAGCGGAGGAAACGCTTCGGGACAGCCGATGTCGAGCCCGCCGATGATGCTCACCTCGGGCTGCTGCGGCAGGTCGGCGTTGGTGTAGACGGGCACCGCCTCGCCTCCCTCCCCCGTTCCGGCGAGGACCGGGGCGGCCAGAGCGGCCGCGGCGATCGCGGCGCCGGCCCACCGGCGGAGTGCGGAACCGATCATGGCGGCACCTCCCGATCGAGACGATCCATTCGTCACTTACGACGGGAGGAACGGCCGGGCAAGCGCCCGGGGAGGTCCCGGCCGCCGGCCAAACGGTTCGGGCACGATCCGGTCATCTGCGGACCGGTGAGACTCCGCCGCGCGCCCGCGGAAACGGGGTGCCGGCCCGGGGCCCCGCGGAACGCTCCTTCTATAATGCGCGTCATGTTCAGACGGCTCATGGTCGCGAACCGCGGCGAGGTCGCCGTCCGCATCGCGCGCACATGCGCTCGGCTCGGCATCGAGACCGTCTGCGCCGTGAGCGAGGCCGACCGGCGGGCGCCATGGCTCGACGCCTTCGATCGAGTGATCTGCATCGGTGCCGCCGCACCGGCACGCTCCTACCTCTCGCAAGAGGCGATCCTCCAGGCCGCGGTCCAGGAGGAGGTGCAGGCCTTGCACCCCGGCTGGGGCTTTCTGGCGGAGAACGCGCTGTTCGCAGCCCGCGTCCGGCAGTTGGGCATCGCCTGGGTCGGACCGTCCCCCCATTCCCTGCGCCTCATGGGGGACAAGGCGCTTGCCCGGCGGACGATGGAGGAGGCGGGCCTGCCGACCATCCCCGGCTCCCGCGGGCTTCTCGCCGGCCCCGACGAGGCGGAGGCCGTGGCCTCGGAGGTCGGCTATCCGGTGGTGCTCAAGGCGGCCGCGGGAGGAGGAGGCAAGGGGATCCGCCGCTGCGACGGTCCCGAGGAACTCCGTGCCGCGTTCGCCGAGGCGTCCCGCGAGGCGGCGGCGGCGTTCGGCCATCCCGGCCTCTATCTCGAGAAGTTCATCGAGCACGGCCGCCACATCGAGTTCCAGCTCGCCGGTGACGGGCACGGTGCCGCCGTCCACCTGGGAGAACGAGAGTGCTCCGTCCAGCGGCGGCACCAGAAGCTGATCGAGGAATCGCCCAGCCCGGTGGTCGACGACGCGACGCGGAGGACCACGGGCGAGGCGGCGGCGCGGGCCGTCGCGGCTCTGCGCTACGCGGGCGTCGGCACCGCCGAGTTCCTCCGTGACGCGGACGGGCGCCTCTTCTTCATGGAGATGAACACGAGGCTCCAGGTCGAGCACCCCGTCACGGAGATGGTGACCGGACTGGACCTCGTCGAATGGCAACTCAGGATCGCGGCGGGCGAACCGCTCCCGGCCCGGCAGGAGGAGATCCGCTGGGAGGGGCACGCGATCGAGGCGAGGATCAACGCCGAGGACCCGGCGGAGGACTTCCGCCCCTGCCCGGGGACGATCGAGAGCATGCGCTTCCCCGGTGACGCGGGGCCCGGGCGGGTCCGCGTCGACACGCACGTCCGGCCCCCCTGCGAGGTCCCGCCGTTCTACGACTCGATGATCGCCAAGGTCATCGCGCACGGCCGGGACCGCGAGGAGGCGAGGCAGACCCTCCTGCGCTGCCTGGAGAGATCGGAGGTCGAGGGAGTGGCGACCACCATCCCGGCGCACCTCGTCCTGCTCTCCCACCCCGCGTTCGCTTCCGGCGCGTACGACACGTCGCTCGCGGGCGGTCTGTTCGGCGCCCCCGCGGCCGGGGAGGCCACCTGATGGCCCGGATCGCGCTTCACCCGATCGGCTCCCCGATTCCCGCGCGGGCGCTCGAGCCGAACCGGCGGGCCATGCGCGGACTCGAAGCCCGCCTCGAGGAGCGCCGCCGAGCCGTCCGGGCGGGCTGGGGCGAGAAGTACGCCGAGCGCGTGCACCGCAAGGGGAAGCTGACCGCTTGGGAGCGGATCGACCGGTTGCGGGACCCCGGCCAGGACCCGCTGCCCGTGGGAACGCTCGTCAACGACGGCCTCACCTTCGGCCCCGACCGCCGGACGTCCCCCGGCGCCGGGGTCGTCACCGCGTTCTGCCGGGTGGCCGGCCGCTGGACGATGGTGATCGCCAACGACAACACCGTGGCCTCCGGATCCTGGTGGCCCAGGACGCCCGAGAAGATCCAGCGCGCGCAGGAAATGGCGCTCGCCCTGCGAATCCCGGTGATCTACCTCGTCGACTCCTCGGGGCTCTACCTCCCCGAACAGTCGCGCTCGTTCCCGGGACGCACCGGGGCGGGCGCGATCTTCAAGATGAACGCCCGCCTGTCGGCGGCAGGAGTGCCTCAGATCGCCGGCGTGTTCGGGGACTGCATCGCCGGGGGCGGGTACATGCCGATCATCAGCGACGTCGTGTACATGACCGAGCAGGCGTACATGGTGATCGCCGGTGCGGCGCTGGTGAAGGGCGGCAAGTCGCAGAAGATCACGTCGCTGGACATCGGCGGACCGGACGTCCACGTCCACATCTCCGCCTGCGCCGACGCGAGGGTGCCGGACGACGAGACTTGCCTGCGGCGGATCCGGGAAGAGGTCGAGCGGCTGCCGACCCCCGCGGTGGAGTACTACCGCCGCGGCGCCGACCCGGCGCCCCCGCGGTTCCCGCACGAGGAGCTGGACGGTCTCTTCCCTCCCGACCACCGCCACGCCTACGACATGCGGCAGGTGCTGGCGCGGATCGTCGACGACTCGCTGTTCCGCGAGGTCCTTCCCCACGTCGGCGAGGAGATGATCTGCGGGGTCGGGCGCGTGTCGGGGCTCTGGCTCGGTTTCATCGCGAACAACCCCCAGCTCACGGATCACCCCGAGCGGCCGGGCGAGAAGAGGCCTGGCGGGCTCTTGTACCGGGAGGGGATCGCGAAGATCAGCCAGTTCGCGCGCAACTGCGGCGACGACGGGATCCCGCTGGTGTGGCTCCAGGACATCTCGGGCTTCGACATCGGCGTCGAGGCGGAAAAACACGGCCTCCTCGGTTACGGCTCCTCGCTGATCTACACCAACAGCACGACCACGACCCCCACCGTGACCGTGCTGCTGCGGAAGGCCTCCGGCGCCGGTTACTACGCGATGGCCGGCCTGCCCTACGATCCGATCATGCAGCTCGCCACGCCGATCACCCGGCTGGCGGTCATGGAGGGCCGGACGCTGGCCATCGGGGCCTTCCGGACGAAGCTGGACGACGACTTCAACATCGTCGCGGAAACGGAGGAGGAGCGGCGGCGCATCGAGCAGGGGATGAAGGAGGTCGAGGACCGCATCACCGCGGACATGGATCCGATCAAAGCGGCGCGCCAGATGGATGTCGACGAGGTGATCAAGATGACCGAGCTGCGCGCGTACCTGACCGCATTCGCCGAGATGGCCTATCAGGCGATCGGGTACCGCACGATCCGCAATCCGCGCATCTGGACGCTGCACGACCTCCTGCTGCTCACCGACGAGCCGCGCTGAACGCGGGACGAAGCGGCGCTGCTCGGAACCGTGCGGGAAAACCACGGACGAAACGGGCGGGAGCGAAGGCGATCCCGCCGTCGCGCCCGTGGCGGCCCGCCGCCGCACCGGACCGGTTCGCGGACAATCGGGAAAAGTCCGAACATCCACCCTCGCGTCCCGCGCATTTTTCCTTCGCTTTTGTGAGCACCGCGCGTTCGTTATGCGATAACATCAATGTCGTCCCAACAGGTGACGGCGCCTGACGCCACCAGCGGAGCCAGATCGATGACGCAGCGGGTTCTCACGTTCCAGAAGTGGATGCTCGAGAACGAAGACTTCCTCGACCGGCTCGGACGGCACGCAGCGCGCCGCATCGCGGATTCGGTGCTCGAGCGCGGCGAGGTGGATTGGGAGGAGGTCATCAACGGCCTCTCCGACGACATGGAGCGCGAGTTCAGCTGGTTCGCGCCCCGGAACCGCGCCTGACGGCGGCGGGCCGGGGCGCGCCCGGCTTGCGCTGCGTCGCACGCTGACGTTGTTTCATTTGAGCCGGATTGTCCGACCCTCCGCCGTGCGGTTGTAGAATCGCCGGCCCGCAGCGGAGGAACGCCCTTGCCCCGACCCGTCCTCGAGGCGCTTCGCGAAACGGCCCCGGACGGCCGCATTCTCCTGAGGTGCCCGTCGCCCGCCCGCATCCGCGTCGAGCGGCGGAAGGGCGAAAGGGTGGTTGCCGGCTCGCGCCTCGGCTTCGCCTCGATCGACGAGCGTCTCTTCGTCCTCCTTTCACCCTGCGCCGGCGTCATCACCGGGATGCGCGCGGGTCCGACGTGGTCGGCGTTCGAATACGGACAGACCTTCGCGGAACTCGCGCCGCACGCCCCCGAACGGACCGAGTCCTCTGCCGAGCCGGAGCGCGACTCCGGAGGATGGTTCAGCGTCGTCTCCCCCACCCACGGGACCTTCTACCGGCGTCCGTCCCCGGACGCCCCTCCGTACGTGGAGGTCGGGAAGAGGATCGCCAGCGGCGACATCGTGGGGCTGGTCGAGGTCATGAAGTGCTTCTCGCCCATCCGATTCGATCCACCCGAGGGAGCGAGCGCCGGCATCGTCCGCGAGATCCTCGCCGCGGATGGGGCCGAGGTTCAGGCGGACCAGCCTCTGTTGCGGGTCGAGCTGGCCCCGTGACCCGGCGGCGGGGCCCCGCGCGGCGCCGAACGCGCCGAAGCGCGCCGGGAGGAGGGTTCGAAGATGCGCACACTGCTCGCGGTGTGCCTCGCCGCGGTGGCCGCGGCGGGGAGCACCGGCTCGCCGGCCGGCGAAGCTCGCACGATGACCCCGGACGACCTGTGGCGGCTCGTCCGGCCGTCCCACCTCGCGGTCTCCCCCGACGGAAGCCGGATCGCCTACGACGCCACGACGTGGGACCTCGAGACCGGGAAGGGGAACACCGACCTCTTCTGGGTTCCGGCCGGGGGCGGCGATCCGGTGCGGCTCACGCGGCAGCCGGGCCGGGATGCCCTCCCGCGCTGGTCGCCCGACGGGCGCTTCCTCTACTTCGTTTCCGCGCGGGACGGGGATCCCCCGCAGGTCTACCGCCTCCCGCTGGCGGGCGGCGAAGCCGAGAAAGTGACCGATCTACCGGGAGGGGTGACCTCGTTCGCGCTCTCGCCGGACGGAACCCAACTGCTGGTCGCGGCGGCTTCCTACAAGGACTGCGCCGACCTCGAGTGCGTGCGCCGTCACTTGAAGGCCGAAAAGGAGCGCGCGGCCGGCGGGCGCGTGTTCGAGGAGCTCCTGTACCGCCACTGGAACGAGTGGCGCGGTGACGAGCGGTCCCACCTTTACCTGGTCCGCACCGGCGAGGGCGAAGCGAAAGACCTGACGCCGGGGAACGTCGACTGCCCGCCGGTGGCCCTCGGCAGCTCGCACGACTTCGCCTTCTCGCCGGACGGCGGATCGGTCGCGCTCGTCGTGAACCGCAGCCCGCTCGTGGCCGCCAGCACCGACAACGACATCGAAATCGTGGAGCTGGAGGGAGCCCGGCGCACGCTCAGTCCCGGCGACGGGAACGACGCCGCCCCGCGCTTCGGCCCGGACGGACGGCGGATCTTCTGGCGCTCCCAGCCCCGGCCCGGCTACGAATCCGACCGGGCCTACCTGGTCGCGGCGCCGGTCGGGGGCGGGACGCCCGAGCGCCTCTTCGAGACGCCGGACCTGTCGGTGGCCGATTTCTGGCTCGTTCCCGGGGGCAGCGAGGTTCTCTTCACCGCCCAGAGCCGGGGACGCGTGAACCTGTACGCCGTGCCCGCGCGAGGCGGGAACGTGCGGGAGCTGGTGCGCGGCGGTCGGATCGGCTCGGTCGCTGTCGCGCCCACCGGAGCGTTCGCGGTGTTCGTGCGGGAGTCGCTCACGGAACCTCCCGAGATCTTCCGCCTCGACCTCGGCAGCGGCGCGACGCGACGGCTGACCTCGCTCAACACCGGTTGGTTCGGATCGCTGCGGCTCGGCCGGCCGGACGAGCTCTGGTTCGAAGGGGCGCATCAAGACCGCGTCCACGCCTGGGTCCTGCATCCCCCGGGCGAGCCGGATCCTCCGTCCGGCAAGACGCCGGTGATCTGGCTCGTGCACGGCGGTCCCCAGGGAGCCTGGCTCGACGGCCAGCATCCGCGCTGGAACATGCAGCTCTTCGCCGCCCCGGGATACCACGTGGTGGCCGTCAACTTCCACGGCTCGACCGGGTACGGCCAGGCGTTCACCGACGCGATCCGGCGCGACTGGGGAGGTGCACCCTTCGAGGATCTGATGGCGGGCCTGGAAGCGGCCCGGCGGGCCCTGCCCGGTGCCGATCTCGACCGGGTCTGCGCGGCCGGAGGCTCGTACGGCGGCTACATGGTCGACTGGATGCTCGGCCACACCGGCCGGCGGTTTCGCTGCTTCGTCTCGCACGCGGGCGTTTACGACCTCGTCAGCATGTACGGGGCGACGGAGGAGCTGTGGTTCCCGGAGTGGGATCTCGGCGGGACGCCGTGGGAGGCTCCCGGCGACTACCTGCGCTGGAGCCCGTCCAGCTACGCGGACCTCTTCGAGTCGCCGACGCTCGTCATCCACGGGCAGCTCGATTTCCGCGTGCCGGTGACGCAGGGGATGCAGCTGTTCACCGCGCTCCAGCGGCGCGGCGTGCCCTCGCGGTTCCTCTACTTCCCCGACGAGGGACACTGGGTGACGCACCCGGCGAACGCCCGTCTCTGGTGGCGCGAGGTCCACGACTGGCTCGCCCGTTGGCTGGGCGAGCCGTAAGCGGGGGGCGGGCCCTCACGATCCGGGAACGATCGCGGGCGGGTGCCCGATCGCGCGGAGGGGGACGCCGAAGGCGGCCCGCGCCTCCCCTCCGGTGAGGACCGTCTCCGGATCGCCTTCCGCGGCGACCCGGCCGCCGTCCAGCAGGAGCACCCGGCCGGCGGCGCGGGCGGCGAGCGTCAGGTCGTGGAGCGAGAAGAGCACGGCGCGGCCCGCCCGTGCGAGTTCGCGGAGGAGATCGAGGACGACGCAGGCGTGGCCCACGTCGAGCGCGGTGGTGGGCTCGTCCAACAGCAGGACCGGGGCGTCCTGCGCGATCGCCCTGGCTACGAAGACGCGACGCCGCTCCCCTCCGGACAGCGACGTGATCGGCCGCCGCGCGAGGTGCGCGACGTCGGCCTGCGCCATCGCGCGGGCGACGGCAGCGCGATCCGCGGAGCTCGCGGCCCGAAACCACCCGGTGTGGGGCAGCCGCCCCATCGCCACGACATCCTCGACGAGCAGGCCGAATTCGGTCCAGCTCTCCTGCGGCAGGTACGCGACCGAGCGCGCGATCGCCGGCCGCGGGTACCGATCGAGCGGGCGCCCCCGAAGCAGCACCGATCCGGAGTCGGGGCGGAGAAGTCCGGCGAGAATCCGGAGCAGGGTGCTCTTCCCCGCCCCGTTCGGACCGGCCAGGACCACCAGGTCGCCGGGACGCAGAGCCACCGAGACCCCGTGCAGCACCGGCCGCCCCCCCAGGCGGACGCCGACGCCGCGCGCCTCGAGGAGCGGCTCCTGCCGGGGAGCTCTCACCGCCCCGCTCCGAACGGCGAGCCGGCGAGCCACAGCGCCGGGGTGACGGCCGGCCACCCGGTGGCGTCCGGGATCGCGGGGCCCGCCGCCGCCCGGACGCCGAGCCACCACCGGCCGGCGGCCGGACCGAGCCGCGGTCCCCATCGGGCCACCGGCCGGCCGTCCTCGAGGAGGATCCCGCCGGCGACGAGCCCCCCTGCCAAGGGGATCACCTGCGTCACCAGCGCCGTGGACCCCGGCCCCGCCAGAGGCTCCCCGGCGGGCAGCCGCACCCTGAGGATCCGCCAGCCCGAAGAGCTTCCCGACCGCCACCCGGGATCGGGCCGCTGCGCGGGCGCGACCCGGCGCCCCGCCCGGACGAGGGCTCGAGGCGGCCCCTCGGCCGGAAGGAACTCCAGATCGTCGATCTCAAGGAGCTCGGGACCGACCCGCTCCCCGCCGCCGCCACCGCTCCACGCCGCGGCCGCGAGGCGCAGCAGGTCCGATGCGGCGAAGACGTCCACGGCCCACCGGGCATCCGGCGGTGCCGGGGAGGGCGGGAGCGCCGCCGCCAGGCAGGCCCGGCGCGCGGCGCCGAGGAACCCGGCCGGCCAGGCCCACCCCCCTCGCGTCAGGAGGGCCGTGCGCGCCCATCGGGGCAACAGCGGCCGGCCGCCGGCGAAGGCCTCGGCCGCGCGGATCCGCCGCCTCGCGGTTCCCCGAGCGTCCGCCTCCGTCACGCGGGCCTCGACCAGGCGGGTGCCGGAGGGGTGCACCTCGGGCGGCAGCTCGTCCGACAGCTCCCGGACCAGCCGCTCCGCGGCTTTCCGGAGCCGCCGGCTCGGGCCGGCCGGATTCGCCGGGGCGGCGAGCGGGCCACGCACGGCCCCGGGCCGCGGCCACAGGGGTTGGCGCCGGCCCTGTTCGGACCCTTGCCCGCCGGCCATGGCCAGACCCCCGCCCGCTTCCCACGCGATCCATTCGTCGATGCGCGAGCGCTTGACCGCCCCGTCCCGCACCCTCGCCACCTCCTCCGCCGCGGTTGGCGCCCGGCGCTTCCGGCCCGCTCCCCCCGAACGGGTTACTCGCCTCCCGACCGCAGTCAGCGGACCCGCCCCGCCCGATTCCGGCGACTCACGGACCCTCCGGCGCGAGGATCCGCACAGGGTCAAGGATAATCGTCGGCGCGCCGACCATGACTGCGAGCACCTGACCCTTCCGCGTGCAGCTCGCCATTCGGGGGACTGGCGAAATTTCGTCACCCGCGACCCGAACATTGACCCAGGCCTCCTCGGGCCTGATCGTGACCACGGCCGGACCCTCCACACGGGCCGCGCCGCCCGGTCCCGGCAGGTAGACCGCGGGCACCTCGAGCAGGATCTCCCCTGCAAGGGTGTCGAACCGGCCCCTGCTCGCGGTCGGGAAAACGGGAAGACCGAGGGCGAGCGGCTCGCGCAGGCCCGTCTCCGGCCGGCCGCCTTCGAGCCGCGAGAAGCTCGGCCAAGGGACGGCCGGCTCGCGGATCGAGGCCCGCCGGCGGCCGACGGCCCGGCCGCGCCCGCGGGGCCCGGGGCTGCCCCAGACGACGGCCGCCCCGGCCGGGCTCCCGCAGTCGTCCGTGGCGAAACCGGCCGGCCACGGTGCCCGCGGGGGGTCGTCCACGATGCGCGCGGGACCGCCGGTCGTTCCTTCCTCCCCCGACTCGATGGCGGCGTGCACCATCTCGTGAACGAACCGTCCGGCCGCGTCCGGCAGCAGGACGGCGGGACCCTCGTAGGACCGGAAGAGCGGTCGCGGGGAGGCTCCGGCCCGTGGCGGAAGGGCCGGACCCTCCGTCCGGGGCGGCCGGAACTCCCCGCGGGCACCGTCCGACCAGGGGGCGGCCTCGGGGAGCGGGCCGCACCAATCGATCGCGGGATCCCCTTCGAGGCGGATGCGCACCCCCATGTCCAACCCCGACCGGGCGGGCCCCGTGCCTCGCCGCCAGATCCGAGCCCGCACCCGCGCCCGGACGATCGCCCGGCCCCCGGTCCGCTCCTCGAGGATCCGCGCGGTGGCGGCGGCCCTCGCGGCGAGATCGCGCGCGCAGTCGATCACGAGCCGTTCGAGCGGCGAGCGCCCTTTCAGGGCCTCCGCCGCGGGGGACCACAGCCGGGGCAGGCGGCGGGCCGGCGCCCCGACCGCGTAACGCCACGACGAGGGGATCCCGCTCGCCGGCAGGCGCTCGACGCGGCATCCGCCGTCGAGTTCGATCGCCTCCGGAAGGTCGCTGCGGGAGGAGGCGCGCAGCTCCCAAAGCGCAAGCGGCTCCCCCGGGCCGGGCAGGTCGCAGGGCGCCTCGAGGGCCGCGTCGAGCCGGCGCGCTTCCTCGCCGAGCGCCGCCTCCAGTCGCTCGGCGGCGGCGCCGCGGCGCCCGGCGGCGCCGGCTGTTGTCGAGGCGGTCATCGGCAGGTGCGATGATGGCACGAAAACCCGCTCCCGATGCCGCGCTTTCGTTGATCCCCGAAGGTGCCGAACCTATGTTTCCCCGCGCCAGCGCCACGGCACGGGACCGGTATGAGCCGCCGACGCATCCTGATCATCGACTTCGACCGGCGCACGAGACAGGCGTGGGCATCGCTCTTGAAAGAGCAAGGCTACGAGGTCGCCGAGGCGTGCACCGGGACGGAAGTGGCGCAGCGCCTGCACGACGCCCCGCCGAACCTCGTGATCATCGAGCCGATGATCCCCGGCCAGGACGGCTTCGCCCTGTGCAAGGCCCTCAAGAAGGACGAAGCCACGGCCCCCGCGATCATCATCGCTTCCCGGATCTTCACCGGGCCGCGCTACCGGGGCATGGCGCGGGACGCCGGGGCCGATCTCTTCCTCGAAAAGCCGGTGAAAGACGATCTCCTCGTGGCGATGGTGACGAAGATGCTCCCGCCGCCGTCGCCGGAGGAGATCGCGGAGGAGGAGGCCCGCGGCCGGGAGAGCGCTCCGGCCCCGCCGCCGGCCGACGTACGCGAACCCGAACCCGTCCCGGCGATGCCCGCCGCCGCGGCCGCCCCGGAGACGCCGCAGGAGGTTCCCCCGCTGCTCCAGGGTGTGACCGACGAGGACATCGAAAGCGCGTTCGGCCGGCTCCTCCTCGCGGACGGCCCGGGCGGCACGCCGCGCCCCGAGGTGCCCGCGGCGGCACCCTCCCCTCCCGCATCGTCGCTTTCGCCCGAGGCGATCGCCTCGGCGCTCGACCGCCTGGAACTCGGGCCCGAGGGCCCCGAAAGGACGCGGGAGGAGCCGCCCCCGGAAGAGGCCCCGCCGGCGAGGAGCGACCGGATCGAAGCGGAGCTGGACCGCCAGCTGGAAGCCAGGATCGGCGGGGATCCCGGGGCCGAGGATGCGGGAACCGCTCCGGAGCCCGCGGAACCCCCGGCCGGTCTTCGGGGGATGGATCCGGGAACGGCCGAGCTTCTGTCGAGCCTGGAGGAGCTCGAGCAGAGCCTGCCGGAGTCGGGCCCGATCTCGGGAGGCGCGGAGCGCGAGATCGACACCTCCGTGCCCTACGAGCCTCCCCCTCCCCCGGAAGAGGAGCGCTCGCTCGAGGAGGTGCTGGAGACGATCCAGGAGGGAGCCGCGGCCCCGACCGGAGGAGGGGCCGAACCCGCGAATCCCTCGGGCGAGAAGCGCGAGGCCGCAGCCTCCTCGCGCGGAACCCGGGCGGGCCTGCTGGCTGTGGTGCTTCTCCTGGCAGGCGGGGGCGGCGCGGGGTACTTGGCTCTCCGGCAACCCGTTCCGGCGCGGCCCGCGCTCGCCCGTCTCGCGCCCTCGGGAGAGGTGGCGCGGCCGGCGGGGCCCCCCGTGCCGGATCCGATCGCGCAGCGGCCCCTCCCGAAGCCGGCGGGCCTGATCGCCGGAGGGGAGAGGACCGCACCCCGCGAGGCGGCCAGCAGCGGGAGCGGGGAAGCTCCGCGCCCGGCGGCGTCCCGGGTCCGGCTGGCCGGGATCGGCGAACTCGACGGGCCCCTGCGCCTGGTCGCCTCGACCTCTCCCCGCCTCCCCCCGGGCGTCCCTCCCGAGCTCAAGAGGGCGCGGGTGTTCGTCAAGGTGCTGGTCGGCCCCGACGGCTCGGTGCGCGACTCCCAAGTGATGATGGAGCCGGGCCACGGACTCGGCGCGATCGCCAGGGAAGAGGTCCGCCGCTGGCGGTACGAGCCGCCGAGGGCTCACGGGCTGCCGGTCGAGGTCTGGAAGACTGAGGTGGTCGACTTCGGACGCTGACGCCGCGGGGACCTATCGCTTCGCGGCCGCCTTGCGCTCCGCCTTGCGGCGCTTCCGCTCGTTCTCCCGGCGGCGGCGGCGGCGGCGCTCCGAGGGCTTCTCGTAGTACTCGTGCTGCCGGATCGCCTTCCGGATGCCGAACTTCTCCACCTTCCGGCGGAACCGCCGGAGCGCCTTCTCGAGGTCGTCCTTGACGACCACGTAGGTCGAATCGGGCATCGAGCGAATCTCCCGTGCTGCCGGCGGGCCGTACGCCCCGCCTCCCGGACCCTCGCCGGACCGGGCGCGGCGGAGCCCCGCTTGGCCTGGGTGGCGTAAAGACTATGACCTGCCCGGCGGGCTGTCAAAAAGCGGCGCCGCGCCGCTGTTGACGGCCGGGGCGGTGGGTGCCTACCCTGCCCCAGGGTGGGGGCCCCGGAGGTGGCGGGCGCATGGCCTGGTTCCGGAAGGACAAGAAGCCCAAGACCGCGCCCCCGGGCCGGACCAGCCAGATCCCCGAGGGTCTCTGGGTCAAGTGCGCGGGCTGCAAGGAGATCATCTTCCGGAAGGAGGTCCTGCGCCGGGCGTGGGTGTGTCCCAAGTGCGGCTATCACTTCCAGATCTCCGCGCGCCAGCGCCTCGACGCCATCCTCGACGAGGGGTGGACCGAGTTCGACGGGGCGCTCGCCTCGACCGATCCGCTGAAGTTCAAGGACCGCAAGTCGTACCGCGACCGGCTGCGCGAGTACCGTGAGAAGACCGGCCTCAACGACGCCCTCATCTCGGCCGACGGCGCGATCGAGGGCATCCCGGTCTTCGCGTGCGCGATGGAGTACGCGTTCATGGGCGGCTCGATGGGTTCGGTGGTGGGGGAGAAGGTGACCCGCGCCGCCGAGCGGTCGCTCACCGAGCGGCGGCCCCTGATCGTGATCTCCACCTCCGGCGGCGCGCGGATGCAGGAGGGGGCCCTTTCGCTGATGCAGATGGCGAAGATCTCGGCCGCGCTGGCGCGGCTCTCCGATGCGGCGATTCCGTACCTGTCGGTGCTCGCCGATCCGACGACGGGCGGCGTCACCGCCTCGTACGCCATGCTCGGGGACGTGATCATCGCCGAGCCGCGCGCCCTGATCGGATTCGCCGGGCCGCGGGTGATCGAGCAGACGATCCGCCAGAAACTTCCCGAGGGATTCCAGCGATCCGAGTTCCTTCTCGAGCACGGGATGGTCGACATGGTCGTGGAGCGGAGCCGGCTGCGCGAGACGCTGGCCAGGCTCCTGCGCCTGTTGTGGAGCGAGCCGGCGCCGGCCGGCGGCGCGGGGGGTGCCGCGTGACGTCATCGCATCGCGATCCGTTGATCGACTGGCTCTACGGCCTCAGGGGCCCGTCCCTCAAGTGGGATCTCGACACGGCGGCGGCGTTCCGCGAGGTGCTCGGCTATCCCGACCGCGGCCTCGCCGTCGTGCACGTGGCCGGCACGAACGGGAAAGGCTCCGTCGCGGCGATGCTCCACGCGATCGCGATCGAGGCGGGACTCGATGCCGGCCTGTTCTCGAGCCCGCACCTCGTCCGTCCCGAGGAGCGGATCCGCGTGGGGCGGGACGAGATCGACCCGGCCACCTTCCGCTCGCTGATCGGCGAGCTGCGGGAGATCGCGGCGCGAGCGCTCGAGGAGCGGCGCCTGCCGCGCCATCCGTCGTTCTTCGAGATGATGACCGCCGCAGCGTGGCTGGCCTTCTCCAGGAGCCGAATGAGGCTCGGCGTCTTCGAGGCGGGGCTCGGCGGCCGGCTCGACGCGACGAACGTGATGACGCCGATGCTCGCGGTCATCACCACGATCTCGCGCGACCACGTGAAAACGCTCGGCGGAAGCCCCGCCGCCATCGCGAAGGAAAAGGCGGGGATCGTCAAGCCGGGCGTGCCGGTGCTCCTCGGCTTCGTCTCCGGCGAGGTGCGGGAGGTCGTCCGCCGGGTCGCCCGGCGCCGCGGCGCGCCGCTGCACGAGGCGGCACGCGAGATCGAGATCCGGCCAGCCGGCGGGCAGGCGTGGGAGATCGGAACGCCGGAGGGCGTCCACCGCGGAATCGTCCCGGCGCTGCCCGGCGAACACCAGGTGCGCAACGCCGCGCTCGCCATCCGGGCGAGCGAGATCCTCCGCTCCCGCGGACTGCCGCTTCCGGCGGAAGCCGCTGCCAGGGGTGTGGCCGCCGTGCGCTGGCCGGGCCGCCTCGAACGCCTGGGAACGGGGCCGTCGTTCCTTCTCGACGCGGCGCACAACGAGGAGGGGGCGGCCGCTCTCGGCACCTTCCTCGGGCGGGCCGCCGCCCCGCGCCCCCGGCGCGTGCTCCTGTTCGGTCTCACCGAAGGACGCGACGCCGCCGCGATGTTCGCGCCCCTCGAGGGCCTCGTCGACGGCGTGATCGTCACGCGCCCGCCGGTCAAGCGGGCACAGCCGCCGTGGCGCGTGGCGCGCTCCCTCTCGCGGAGGCGGGTCGCTGTCGAGGCGATCCCCGAGGTGAGCCACGCGCTCGTCCGCGCGCGCGAGCTCGCGGGGCCGCGGGGAGAGGTGGTGGTGGCCGGCTCGCTCTACCTCGTGGGCGAGGTGCGCGCCCTCCTCACCGGAGAGAGCGGCCCCGGCCAGCCTCGCAGCGAGCGGGTGCCGCCGATCGCCGCCTCCCGGCGGCCGGTGGCATGAGCGAACCGATGCATCCCCGGCGCCACCAGGGGCCGCGCTCGAACGGGGCCCTCCTGAAGCACTTCCTCGCGCATCCGACACAGACGGGAGCGGTGGCGAGCGCCTCGGCCAGCCTCGCCGACCGGATCGTCGACGCAGCCGCGCTCCGCGGAGCCGAAACGGTCGTCGAGCTCGGGCCGGGGACCGGCGCGATCACCGAGCGGCTGCTCCCGGCGCTCGAGCCGGGGACGACCTTCTTCGCGATCGAGATCAATCCCGATTTCGCCCGCGCGACGCGCGAGCGGTGTCCGGGCGTCGAGGTCCACGAGGACTCGGCGACGAACTTGCGCCGGTACCTCGCGCTGCACGGGCGCGAAGCGTGCGACCGGATCGTGTCGAGCCTCCCGTGGGCCTCGTTCGCCGCGAATCTCCAGGACGAACTCCTCGACGAGATCACCGCCGCGCTGGCCCCGGGGGGAAGGTTCGTCACGTACGCGTACCTCACGGGCCTGTTCCTCTCCGGCGGCCGCCGCTTCCGCGGAGAGCTGCGCCGCCGCTTCCGGCGCGTCTTCCACGACGAGATCGTCTGGAAGAACTTCCCGCCGGCGCTGGTCTACGTCGCCCTCCGGTAACGGCGCCACCGCGCGCCGAGGGCCCGCGCGGTCTCGAACACCTCCCACCGGAGCTCCTCCTCCTCCTCGGGGTTCCGGGCGAATCCTCGCTCGGCGCGAAGGCGCGAGAAGGCGAGCGCTCCCGCCGCGCGATGGAACCTCCGGCGGTCGGCCAGGCGCTTGAACCATCCCCGCGACAGATCGCGGGCCGCGAGCCTCGCCCGGCTCCTCAGGCGGAACAGCGCGTCGATCTCCCGCGAGGGCAGCCCCAGCGACGAGATCTCCCGGGCGAGCATCCGCCGCATCATCAGCTCCTCCCGGGCGAGTGAAGCTGCCACCAGGCCGAGCAGCACCACGAACAACGGGACCCAAAGGAGCAGGTAGACCAGTCCGGCAAACCCCGCCGCACCTGCCGAACCCGCCACGCAAGCGAGGTTCCACGACGCGTGCAGCCCGATCGCGGCGCCGAGTCCCGCGAGCAGGGGTCCCGGGCCTTTCCCGCGGCGAAGAGCGCGGGCGAGGCCGATTCCGGTCGCCGCGGTGAAGAGAGGGTGGCCGTACGGGGAGAAGAGCCCGCGCGCCAGCAAGGTGGCGGCGAACTCCCCTTCGCCTCCCTGCGCCCACACGCTTCCGTAGTAGAGGACGTTCTCCGAACACCCGAACCCGAGCCCCACCATCGAGGCGTAGACGATGCCGTCGAGCACGTCGTCGACTTCCCGGGCGCACCACCGGTACAGCGCGAAGAGCGCCACCGCCTTTGCGCACTCCTCCACGACCGGCGCGAACGCGACGGCGATCCAAGCGTGGTGCGACGGCCATCGCAGCAGGACGGCCGCGTGGCTCGCCGCCTCGTTGGCGCCCCACGACAGGAGGACGGCGCCCGATGCTCCCCAGGCGAACGTCGCCGCCAGAAGCCTCGGCGGCTCCGGTTCGATGCGATCGATCCAGATGGCGAGACCCGCGTAGACCGGGAGGGGGAGAACCGCCGCTGCCACCGCGAGGGCCGCCGTCCATCCGCCGTAGGCGAGCGCCACCGCCAGAGCCACGACGGCCGTCCCGGAAAACCCGCAGGCGAGGAGCGCCGTCACGGCGAACCAGGCGTGGTATCGGCGTCGCGGTGCCGGCATGGCCTCAACTTACCGCGGATCCGCGGCGAGCCCGCGCCCGGGCGCCTCGCGGGTCCGTCGCCGTCGCGCGCCGCCGGAGACGATCGCCGGGGAGACGGGAGGGGCACCCGACGGTGCTCGGCTTTCGCCGACCCGGCGGGGGCCCCAGGCCGGGCCCCGAGCGTGGAAGCGCCCCGTGACGACGACCGCCGTGCCCTCGGCGGGCCGGGTGGGACGACGCAGCAGCGGGACAGCGCCCCGGACGGGATGTCGGGTGCATCCCGATGGAGCGTCGGGCCGCCGAACTCGCTGGATG
>RFHH01000094.1 GCA_003696075.1 Acidobacteriota bacterium | reverse complement strand
GTGGCGGGGGCTCGACCGGCGCGGGGGGAGTGGGCGGCCGCCCGGGGGGTCGCCCTCGCCGCGGCGGTGATCGTGAAGCGCCGCGACGAGGCGACGGACGCGCGGGCGGCCCTCGAGGAGGCGTTGCGGTGAGCCCGCGCCCGGCGCGCCGCGTCGCGGGACTCCGGCGCACACTGATCCGCGAGATCTTCGAGTCGGCGCCGCCGGACGCCGTCAACCTCGGCCTGGGGGAACCGGACGTGGACCCGCCGGAGGGCCTGCGCCGCGCGCTGGCCGAGGAGGCCCGGAGGGGACCCGCCGGCTACGGACCGACGGCCGGATGTCCCGAGCTCCGCGAGCGGATCGCCTCGCTCTATCCGGGGTTCGCCGGAGGGGCGGGGGACGTGGTGGTCACGGCGGGCGCGCAACAGGCGATGTTCGCGGTGATCGGCGCGCTGGCGGACCCGGGCGACGAGGTGCTCGTGCCGGACCCGGGGTTCCCGGGGGCGGCGCGCGCGGCGGCGGCCTGGGGCGCCGTCCCGCGGTCGTATCCGCTCGACCCCGGGCGCCGGTTCCATCTCGAGGCGGAGGCCGTGCTGCGCCTCGCCGGCCCGCGGACCCGGGCGATCGTGGTGATCAGCCCGGCGAACCCCACGGGGGTGGTGGAGCCGGCGCCGGAACTCGAGCGGCTGATGGAGGGAGCGGCCGAGCGCGGGATCGCCGTCGTTCTGGACGACGTCTACGCGGAACTCTGCTGGGTCGGCAACGGGCGGGCCCCGGGGCCTCCCCCCCGGCCCGAGCGGGCCGTGGTGGCCGTCGGCGGGTTGTCGAAAGCGGCGGCCATCCCCGGCTGGCGCGTCGGCTGGGCCGTCTGCCCGGACCGGGAATTCACGAGCCGGCTGGTGGCGATCCAGCAGACCGTGCTCACCTGCGCGCCGGTGCCGACACAGCGCGCGGCCGCCGCGTACCTCGCGGAGGAGCGGGACGCTCTCGCCGGCGTCCGCGAGACCTACCGGCGCCGGGCGGCGCTCCTCTCCGAGAGGCTGCAGCGGGCAGGGATCCGGCACGCACCGCTCGAGGGAGGCTTCTACGCATGGCTCGATGCCTCCGCGGCCGGGGGAGGGATGGCCGTCGCGCGCCGGCTCTTGGAGCGCGATCGGATCGTCGTGATTCCGGGGGAGGCGTTCGGGCCGTCAGGAAAGGATTGGATCCGGGTGAGCTACGCGCAGCCGCTCCCGCGCCTGCTCGACGCCTTCGACGCCGTTCTCGCCGCTCTGCGGGGGTGAACGCCGCGGTCGCCGGCGCGGAACCCGCGCGTGGTGCGGCCGCGAAAGTGCGCTCCGGTCCGACTCGCCGGCCGCCATCCGGTGATGGTAGAAGATGGCCCCGGCCGGCTGTTCTCGGATCGCTCTCCTCGTTCTTCGCAAAGTGCTTCCCCAATGGTGCGGTGTCGCGCAGAGAGGGCGCGAGAGCGGCCTGTCCTGTCCCACCTCGCGCATCCGGGACGCGCGCGCCGGTCGGACGTCCGCCCGATCGCCAGGTCCCGCTCACCTTCCGCCATAGCTGAAGCACCGAATCCTCGCCGCTCGCGCCTTCGCGGCGGCGGCCCCGCCATTGAAGCCAACCGCCGCGGCGGGCCGCTCTTCGGCCCCGGCCGCCGTGTCGGGCCCACCGCCGCGGTGCCGCTCCCGCGGCTGCGAACGCTACCGCCGCGTCGGTCCGGTCAGGAATCGTGCCAGCGGGGCACCGGCGCGGAAAACGCACCGCGAAGGAAGCACCTCTCGTTCTTCGAAAGCTCGGCCCCCAACTCGTAGCATCGATGGTACACATCGGACGAGATCCTCGGCGGCCGCGAGGCGGCCGAATCCACCGCGGAACATGCGGCCACCGATCCGCCGGGTGGCGGCTGGGCCGGCTGCCCACGGACCCTCGAACGTGCGCTCGCCGACCGGGGCGCTCCGCCGGGCGCGAACACCCGGCGGCCCGGCGGGATCAGTCGTCGGGGAAAAGCCGCTCCGGCCGAGGCGGGGGCTCGGGGCGGTACAGGCCGGCCTCGATCTGGGCCACCGCGTCGAGCACGCGGTCGGCGAGAGCCGGCTCTTCTTCCGCATGAAGCTCCAGCCACCGGTGGAGCGCCGGGAGCTCGTCCTCGCCCGCGATCGTCAGCAGCGCTTCGAGAGCGCGCCGGCGGGTTTCGCGATCGTCCGACTCGAGCATCGGGAGCAGGCAGGAGGCCGCCGGGTGTCCGATGCCCCAGATCGCGTGCCGCGCCGCCGCTTCCACGCGGTCGTCGCCGGAGAGAAGCTGCCGGCACACCCAGCGCACGGCGTGCGCATCGCGATTCAGCGCCATCGCGGTGAGGGCGGCGACGGTGAGATCGGGGTCGGCCATCGCCGCGTCCACGGCGATGTGGGCGATGCGCGGAAAGGGCGCGGAGGCGAGGAGGCGGGCGGCGGCCCGCCGAACCGAGCGGTCGGGGCTGCTCAGGCCCACCCGGAGCATTTCGTTGCGCCACGGATCGGTACCGCGGCCCCAGGTGGACCAGTGCTCCCGGAACAGGTCGAGGATCTCGACCTGGGCCGCCGGCGGCGCGTCGAAGAAGGCGAGGACGATGGGAGCGGAATTCGACTCCGCCTCCTTCACGAGCCACTCCTTGGCGATGGACCGGAGCTCCGGTTCCGCCGGGTCGAGCCACACGACACGAGCGAGGCGCTTCACCCGCTCGGCGCGCGGCGCGTCGCCGAGGAGTTCCGTCAGTTGCTGGCGCAGCTCCGCGGTCCGATCGGGGGCCGGTGCAGCGCCGGCGGCGAGCGCTGCCGCGAGCAGGGCCGCGGCCAAGCTAGCCATGCCGGCCCCCGAATCGCTTCAGGAAGGCACTCAGCCCCTCCGGCCGCTCGTCCCGAGATTCGACGGCGGCCAGGACCGCGTCGGCGATCTCGCGGAACGCGGCCGCCGGGGCGCTGTCGGGGCGCGCCGCCACGACCGGCCGGCCCGTGTCGCCGTCGCGGGCCAGATCCGGGTCCACCGGAAGGCGGCCGAGGAGGGGCACCGATTCGTCGCGCGAGGCCCTCTCGGCCCCGCCGGAGCCGAAGATCTCGGCCCGTTCCCCGCACTTCGGACAGGCGAAGTAGGCCATGTTCTCGACCAGGCCGAGAAGCGGCACCTGGACCTTGCGGAACATCGCGATCGCCTTCAAGGCATCGATGAGGGCCAGTTCGTTGGGTGTGGTGACGACGAGCGCTCCGGTCATCCGCAGCGTCTGCGAGATCGTGAGCTGGGCGTCTCCCGTGCCGGGCGGGAAATCGATGACCAGGTCGTCGAGCTCGCCCCAGTCGACATCGGTCAGCAGTTGCCTGATGAAATTCCCGACGATCGGCCCCCGCCAGATCACCGCGCTGCCGCGGTCGACGAAGAACCCCATCGACATCACGCGGACGCCGTAGGCCTCGAGCGGTCGCGGGCGGCCGCGTTCGTCGGCGGTGCGAGGTCGCTGCCCCGCCAGGCCGAACATCAGCGGTGCCGACGGTCCGTGGACGTCGGCGTCGAGAAATCCGACGGCGCGGCCGCGGCGCGCCAGCTCGACCGCGAGGTTCACCGCCACCGTGCTCTTCCCGACACCCCCCTTCCCGGAGGCGATGCCGATCACGTGCCGCGCCCGCGGCAGCGCCGGACCGGCGTCCTGGACTCCCTCTCCGGCGACCGGGAGGCGGGCGCGTGGACCGGCCCGTACGACGGTCTGGGTGACCCCGGGAAGGGCGGAGACGGCCTTGCGCACCGCGGGAGTGAGTTGCTCGGCCAGGTCGCGGCGGCCCTCCGGAAGGTTCAGGGTCACGATCACGCGGCCGGACTCGACGGTAACGTCGCCGACCGCCCCGGCCGAGACGATGTCGCGGGTGAAGCCGGGGTAGGGAATCGCGGCGAGGGCGCGGAGGATCTCTTCTCGACTGGGCTGCGCCATGGATCTGCGCTCCGGAAAGCGGGCATTATAGCGGCCGGCCGGACCGGCCCGCCCCCGTGGTACGATCCACCGCCGTGACGCGCCGCGGGCAGACGACGCTGTTGCTGGGACCGCAGCTGCGGGTCGCGCTCGCCCTGACGGCGACCCTGCTCGCCGCCGGCACGGCCGCGTTCAAGTTGGTCGGAGGCCAGCAGTGGACCGTCCTCGACGCCTTCTACATGACGGTCATATCGGTGACGACGGTCGGCTACGGCGAGGTGCACCCGCTGACGCCCGCAGGACGCCTCGTGGCGGTCGCGGTGATCGCCGTCGGTGCCGGAATCGCGCTGTATGTCGCCGGTAGCGTGGCCGAAGCCCTGGTCCAGGGGCAGCTCTTCTGGAGGCGCCGCATGACGCGGGCGGTGGCCAAGCTGCACGATCACGTCATCGTGTGCGGCTACGGTCGTGTCGGCGCGGCGATCGCGAGGGCGCTCCGGGGCCAGCGCGTCCCGTTCGTCGTCGTGACCAAGGAGGAGCCACCCGCCGGCGAACTGGAGTACGTGATCGTCGGCGACGCCACCGACGACGAGGTCCTGCGGCGGGCGGGGGTCACCCGGGCACGCGGGCTGGTGGCGGCCCTCGGATCGGACGCGGACAACCTCTACGCGGTGCTCGCCGCGCGCTCGCTCAACCCCGAGCTGACCATCGTGGCGCGCTGCAGCGAGCAGCGCAGCGTGGCCAAGCTGTTCGCGGCCGGCGCGCAGCGGGTGGTGAACCCCTACGAGCGCAGCGGGTCGGTGATCGCGCACATGATGCTCCGGCCCGAGGTCGTCGACTTCATCGAGGAGGTCTCGCGGGGGGAAGGTCCGGAGATCATTTTCGAGCAGGTCCAGGTCGCGGAGGGATCCCCGCTGGTGGGGGTTCCTCTCAAGGAAAGCCCGATCCGTCGCGAGCTCGATATCATCGTGACGGTGATCGTCAAAGGCACGGGCGAGAAGATCTTCAATCCCTCCCCCGACCAGCGGTTGGAGGCGGGGGATCTGCTGATTGCGATGGGGCGGCCGCAGGCACTCGACGGGCTGTCGCGCCTCGCCCGTCCCCGCGGGAGAGGGAGATGATGCCGTCTTCGGTCGCGCGGCGGGGAGGGGAGGGCGCCGGGCCACGCGCACCGGCGCCGCCGGGCCCGATGCAGCGTTTCTATGACCGCTTCGCCGGTCTGTACGACGTGGTCTTCAACCAGGTCCTCCAGCGGGGTCGCGAAGAGGCCATGCGGGCCCTGGCGCCGACGCCCGGGCAGACGGTCCTGGAGGTCGGCGTGGGCACCGGGCTGACGATTCCGCTCTACCCGGAGGGGGTCCGCATCGTCGGCGTCGACCTGTCGCTGCCGATGCTCCGCGAGGCGGCGGAAAGGGCGGAACGGGGCGGGCGAACTCCGGATGTGGCGCTCCTGCGCATGGACGCGGAAGAGCTCGCCTTTCCCGACGAGAGCTTCGACGCCGTCTGGGCGCCGTACGTCGTGTCCGTCGTCCCCCGTCCCCGGAGGGTCGTCGCCGAGATGGGACGGGTCTGCCGCCGCGGGGGGCTCGTCGCGGTCGTCAACCACTTCAGCAGCCGGAACCGCCTCGGGCGCTGGTTCGAGCGGCGGTTGACGCCGCTCACCCGGCACATGGGTTTCCGGCTCGACCTCGAGGTGGAGACGATCCTCCGGATCCCGGGACTCGAGATGGTCGACGAACGGCGCGTCAACGTGCTCAAACTCTGGCGGCTGCTGCTGTTCCGGCGCGTCGGCTGAACAGGGCCGCCCGTCCCGGACTTCGCCGGCGCGAAGGACACCGCCGCTCTCGGCGGCAACGCCCCCGGGCCGGAACGGGTTGGACGTGCTTCCTCGATGGTGCGAAACGGGGGGCGACTCGATGGGAGGTGCTTCCTGGATGGTGCGAAACGCCGGGCAACCCGATGAGCACCAGACATCGGCCCGATTCCGGGTCATCGATTCAATCGACGGAGGAACCTCCGATCTTTCAACGAGTTCGGCGCGCCGACGCACCATTGGGGATGCACTCCCGAGTGGGCGTGGGGGGCCGGGGCCCAGGGGCCGGTCAGGGGGCGTGCGGCCTCGGGGCCGCTCCGGCGGGCGGAGGCGGGGCGGGGCGTTCGATCCGGCGAAGGGCGCGGCGGAACTCCTCGTCGAAGGCCCGCGCGGTTCGGGCGTTGCGCAGGGCGATCTCGAGCCGGCGGACCTGCCGGGTCAGCTCCCGGATGGTCTCCTCGCGCTCCGCGAGGCGCAGCTCCGCCTGCCGGAGGCTGGCCCGGAGGCGGCCGATTTCCTTGGCGTGACGCTCCTGCACTTTGCGGAGTTCCCGTGCGGCCCGCCGCGCTTCGGCCGCGCGGCGTTCCGCCTGCTCCCGGATCTCGTACAGCTGGCGCCCGCTCACCTGGAGCATGCCGTAGCGGACGAGGAGCTGCTCGTGCTTCATCAGCAGCTCGCGATAGAGCAGGCCGGGAACCAGATCGGCCCCCGCCGGCAGAGGCTCCGCTACGGAGGACGGCGGGCCGCCGTCGCGGACACGGCCTGCTGGGGCGGGTTCCCGGCGCTGGAGGGCCGATTCACGGGGCACCCCAGCCGCGGCGAGATCTTCCTCCGTCACCACGTACTCGGGCCCGTAACGGCCGGGCACCAGGCGCGCGCGCAGGCGACCGGACTTGATGTAGCGACGCAGGGTGGTCGCCGAGAGGCCTGTCTGCTCGGCGGCCTGTCGCAGCGTCAGCATCCCCGTGTCCACTCCCCGCGGGACCGTCACGAACCGCCTCCCAAAACCCCCCCCGGCGGGTGCACCGCCGTCCGGAGCACCTCGCAAGGGTGCCTTTCGTATCACAGCGTCGCGGCCGCGTTCAAGTTCGCTCGGGATCCGTTCCGCTGCGCCGGGCGAGAAACTCTTTCACGTCCCGCTCTCCACCGAGCAGGACCGGCGTCCGGTCGTGGAGCGTGCGCGGAGCGCGCTCGAGGAGGGAACCGGAACCGTCGCTCTCCGCACCGCGGGCCTGCCGGAAGAGGAAGGCCATCGGTCCCGCTTCGTACAGGAGCCGCAGTTTCCCTTCCGGGTGACGCCGGTCGGCCGGGTAGAG
>RFHH01000093.1 GCA_003696075.1 Acidobacteriota bacterium | reverse complement strand
GCCGGCGGCGCAGGCGCGATCCCCCGCGGGGCGATGCAGCGCCGCACCGGGCGGTCGGGAGCGGCTCCGCTCTCGCGCGGTCGTCCGCCCGCGGGTCGACGGCACGGCCAGCCCTGATAGAATCGGCCGCCAGCGCGGCCGCCGCGCGCGACGTGGCGCCGCCGAGGGGCCGAAATGCCGGAGGGGAGCGAGGCCGTCACGATTCGCGCGCTGCGCGCCGACGACTGCGAGCGGCTGGTGCGGATCGACGCGCGCATCAGCGGCCGGTCGCGGCGCGCCTGGTACGAGGGAAAGCTGCGGCGCGCGCTCGAGGACACCGATCTCAACATCTCGCTCGGCGCCGAGCTCGACGGGCTGCTCGTCGGGGCGCTCATGGGCTCGGTGCACTACGGGGAGTTCGGCCTCCCGGAGCCGGTCGCCATCCTCGACACCGTGCTCGTCGATCCGGACTACAAGCGTCGCGGTGTCGCGCGTGCGATGCTCGATCAGCTGCTGAGAAACCTCTCGGCGCTGCGCATCAGGACCCTGCGCACCGAGGTCGCCTGGGACGAGCTCGATCTGATCGCCTTCTTCGCCAAGTCCGGCTTCAGGCCGGCCCCGCGGCTCGTCCTCGAGCGGCCGGTCGACGGCGACTGAGCTGGAACGAGGGAGCCTCACCATGCCGAACCGTCCGACCGGATCGCCCCGCCGGGGCGTCGACTTCTTCGACATCGACAGCCAGCTCACCGAAGAAGAGCAGATGGTGCGGGACACCGTCCGGGAGATGGTCAACGAGAAGGTGCTGCCGATCATCGACGACGCCTTCCGGAACGACCGCTTCCCGGCCGAACTCGTTCCGACGCTCGCCGAGATGGGGTTGCTCGGCTCGTACCTCGAAGGCTACGGGTGCGCGGGCATGAACTCCACCTGCTACGGGCTCATCTGCCAGGAACTCGAGCGCGGAGACAGCGGGATCCGCTCCTTCGTGTCGGTGCAGACCTCGCTCGTGATGTGGCCGATCTACACCTTCGGCAGCGAGGCGCAGAAGGAGCGCTGGCTTCCGCGGCTCGCCAGCGGCGAGGCGATCGGATGCTTCGGGCTCACCGAACCGGACTACGGTTCCGATCCGGGCAGGATGATCACCCGCGCCGAACGAAAGGGCGCCGCCTGGGTGCTCAACGGTGCCAAGGCCTGGATCACCAACGGCTCGATCGCCGACGTCGCGGTGGTCTGGGCGAGGACCGATGACGGCATCCGCGGCTTCCTCGTGGAGAAGGGAACGCCCGGCTTCACCGCCAAGGACTACCACGGGAAGTTCTCCCTGCGCGCGTCGGTCACCTCCGAGCTGTACTTCGACAACTGCGAGATCCCGGAGGACGCGGTGCTCCCCCGAACCTCCTCGCTGAAGCACCCGCTGATGTGCCTCACGCAGGCCCGCTTCGGGATCGCCTGGGGCACCATCGGCATGGCGATGGCCTGCTACGAGGAGGCGCTGCGCTACGCCAGCGCCCGCATGGTGTTCGGCAAGCCGGTCGCGGCCCATCAGCTCCAGCAGGCGAAGTTCGCCGACATGCTGACGGAGATCACGAAGGGACAGCTCCTGAACCTGCGGCTGGCCCGCATGAAGGACGAGGGGAAGGCCGATTTCGCCCACGTTTCGCTGGCGAAGCGCAACGGTTGCCGGACGGCGCGCCGCTGCGCCCACCTGGCCCGCGAGATCCTCGGCGGCGTGGGCATCATGCACGACTACCCGATCGCGCGGCACTTCTGCAACATCGAGTCGGTCTACACCTACGAGGGCACCGACGACATCCACACGTTGATCCTGGGCGAGCGGATCACCGGCCACGCGGCCTACGGGGATTGACGGCGCTCCGCCTCATCCCGCGAGCAGCTCGGCCAGCACGGCGAGACCGCGCTCGACCCGCTCCGGCTCGGCGGACGTGAAGCAGACGCGGACGTGCGTGGGGTACGGCCCGAAGCTCGGTCCCGGCGCGAGGAAGAGCCCCCGATCGGCGCAGCGTTCGAGAAAGCCGAGGAGTCCGCGCTCGTCGAGGGCGCTGCGCACGTCGAGGAACAGGAACGTGGATCCTTCGGGCGGCGGGACGCCGAGCTTCTCCGCGGCGCGCCGGCCGAGCTCGCGGTAGAGCGGCCGCACGCGCTCGACCCAGGCGTCCCCCGCACCGTCGAGCGCGCGCACCGCGGCGAGCTGGGAGGCGGTCGGCGTCGCGTAGAACGCGTGCGTGCTGACCTTCCGCAGCTCCGGCATCGCCTCGCGCGGGCCGATCACGTACCCGCACCGGTTGCCGGCCATCCCGTACGCCTTCGAAAACGAGTGGGCGGAGAAGGTCCGCTCGGGAGCCAGCGACCTCACGTAGCGGTGCTCGCCCTGGTAGACGTAGTCCTCGTAGACCTCGTCGGCGATCAGCCAGAGCCCCTTGGCGCGAGCCCACGCGGCGATCGCCTCGAGCCAGGCCGGCGGCAGGACCTTCCCGGTGGGGTTGTTGGGGGAGTTCACGTAGAGGGCGGCCGTGCGCTCCGTCCGCGCGGCCTCGAGGCGCGCCACCGCCTCTTCGGGCGAGCCGGCTGCGCCGATCAGCGGCACCGGCACCGGCTCGCCATGGAAACAGCGGACGATGCCCGGGATCAGCGGCCAGTACGGGGCGGCGAGCAGCACCTGTTCCCCGGGGGCGACCACGGCCCCGCAGACGGCACCGAGCGCTCCGGTGGCTCCGGCGGCCACCAGCACGTCCTCCGGCGACGTCGGGACGCCCATCCGGCGCTCCGCCCGCGCGGCGATCCGCTCGAGCAGGGCGGGAAGCCCCTGCGGCGGCGCGTACCGGTGCATCCCCGGATGCTCGGCGACCGACAGGTCCTCCATCCGGCACCCCTCGGCCGGCTCGAGCCACGTGTCGCCGACGTGGAGGGGGTAGACCTCCCCCTCGTGCGCCGCCAGCCGGTGTGCGAGCGACGAGAAGACCGAACCGCCGATCGCGGCCAGCGAGGGGACGAGTTCCGGGTGACGCGGCATGCGACTCCTCCGCGCCGAACCGGCGCGAACGGCAGTCTACCGCGATCCGAAGAGAATCAGGGGCAGGGGAAGTCGTTCGGCCGGTCCACCCCCGCTCCGTCGCCGAGCCCGGACTCTCCGCCTGCGCCGACCCCGGTCACCAGCCAGTACAGCGCGTCGCCGGCCGACGGCTCGAGCGTGTCCTCGTAAGAGGTCGACGTCAGCCCGCAGACCCGATCGGCGTACGGGTTCGAGCCGGGCTCTTGCGAGAAGTGCCCCTGGGCGAGCTCGCGGACGTCTCCCCGGTACAGATTGAACGAGTCGTAGGCCACGTCGTCCTGCCAGTTCAGCTCGGTCCGCTCACCGCCCGAGTGCCACTCGCGGATCGACTCGAACAGCACGATGCCGTCGTCGAAGTCGCAGGCGTCCAACGTTCCGTCGCCGTCGGTGTCGGCGGGAGCCCTCGGGTCGGCGCCGCAGGTGTCACAGACATCCCCGATGCCGTCCCCGTCCGAATCGCTCTGGG
>RFHH01000092.1 GCA_003696075.1 Acidobacteriota bacterium | reverse complement strand
CCGCACGGAGGTCCGAGCGCCCGATGTCCCCGGGAAGGACTCGGCCCAGGAGATCCGCCTGCGGGTCGGCTCGCGGAGCGCGGCTCATCCGATGGGAGGTGCACCCTCGATGGTGCGAAATCCTGCGCTACTCGTTGCCGGACAAAGACTTGGCCCGATCTCGCCGGCATCGAGCCGTTCGGGACAGCAACCTCCCACCGATCAGCGGTTTGGATGCGGAAACGCACCATCCCGGATGCACCTCCCATCCGATGGCCGCACGGTGCCGCGAACGGTCCGTCCGCGGCCGGGCCGAGTCCGGGCGAGAGCGGCCGACGTCCCGGCCGGCGAACCGTTGCGGCGCCCTCGCCCGGGGATCCATGAACCGGTCGGTGCATCCTCGGCGGTGCGAGCCGCGGTCCAAGCTCTTGAATTGCGACAGGCTTCGGCGACGAACGCGCGGCCGGACCGCGCGCAGCGCCGCGACCCGCTCGCAGGCTGCCCGCTCGATCGAAAACGCACGTTCGCGGATGCTCCTCGCACCGGTCGTGCCGGCCGAGGCCGACCGAGGTCATTCACCCCCGAAGAGGACCGCCGAGAGCGCCGCTTCGGGGTGCTCCCACATCGCTCCGGTGATGCGCCCCAGCTCGCGGGTACCCCGGCGGACCACGGCGGTGGGCGTCGCCTCGATCCCGTACTGGCGCGCCAGGGGATCCTCGGCGAAGTCGCGCGGCAGGCCGCGGAAGCGGAATCGGATCGGTTCGCCTTCCAGCGCTCGCGCCACCGAAAGCAAGCGCGGCACGTACCGCTCGCAGTGGGGACACCAGGAACCGAAGAAGACCTCCACGTCCACCGGCTCCTCGACGGTGGCGAGCAGACGGAGGTCCCCCCGCCGTGGAGTGTACGCGGCGGCTCCGCGCCGGTACTCGGGAATCGCCGCCAGCAGCTCCTCGGCGGAGAACAGACCGAGGAGGGGATCGTGCGGTTCGACCACCACCAGCCGGCCGAAAGCCTGGAACCGGAGTTTGCCCGCGAGGACCGACACCGAGCCGGCTCCCCCGCCGCCGGACCCCTCGCCGATCCGCGCGCGGCACGTCTCGCCATCATCCGAGCACTCGACGGCCCCGGCGGGAAGCGCACGGACCGTGCGCTCCCGGGACACCACGAGCACCGGTCCGGCGAGACGCTCCGTCACCACGAGCAGCCGCGGGGTGCCTGCGGACAGGTACAGCCGTGCCCCGGGATCCAGCTCGCCGTCGATTCTCAGCTGGTAGTGCCCCGTGAGCGCAAAGGCGACCTCCTCGCCCGGCGTGCCCGCGGTGGCCGGGAGCGCCGCAGCTGCCAGAGCCACGAGGAGGGGGACCGTCACGGGAACTCCCCCCGCGCGAGCCTCTCCAGCGCCGGCTCGTCCGGGATCCCGTTCCAGATGCGCCGGATCCTCCCCTCCCGAACGAGAAAGGCCCGCGGCAGCCTCCGGTAGAGCGGTTTGATCAGAGAATAGGGTGCCTCGCGAACGTCGAAGGCGGGCCCCGCCGCCCAGAAGAACTCGGCAGCCAGCTCCTCGTCGCGCTCGGCCAGGCCGAACACCCGGACCGGACCTCCCTTCAGCGCCAGGAGCTCGTTCACCCTTCCGATGTCGCGGCGAGTCTCCTCGTCCGCGCGATCGATGAGGAGCACGAGCGAATCCCCGGCGGCCAGTTCCGGAATGACGTCGGTGAGGCCCAGCTCCGCTACGTCCGCCCCTTCCCGCAGGCGCGTCACGCCCGGCCAGGAGTCGATCGGCAGGCTGGGAGCGGCGAGGGCGAACGCCGCGGCGACCGCGAAGGACCCCGCCGTCAGGCCCAGGGCCCCGCGCGCCGTGCGCCGGCAGCCGAGCCACGAAAGAGCGGCCAGGGCGAGGAAGGCGGTGTTGAGCGCCCAGTGCCGCCCCGGCGTCTGCTGGATAAGGTTGCCGAAACAGCCGCAGCTCGACGGGTCGTCCGGAGGCACGAAGAACTGCCAGCCGGCGAGCAGCCAGAACGCCCCCATCAGCGCCGTGCCCGCGGCCAGGACCGGCGGCACCAGCCGGCCCGCGAGCAGAGCCGCCCCCAGCCCCGCCTCGAGCGCAACGACGAGCACCGCGGCGAAGCCGGCCAGCGACCCCGGGAGAAGCCCCTCGCGGACGATCTGGGCGGCGAATCCCTCCGGGTCGGCTCCCTTCGTCCAAGCGGAGAGCAGCAACACGCACCCCAGGACGGCCGCGGCGGCGTAACCCGCCGTCCGCCGGGCCGCGAGTCGTCCGCTCGTCCGTTCGATCCGCTCGTCGCTCATGGGCCGGGACCGGCTCCTTTCGGGGGCGGTGGTGGGAGCGGCGGGTCAGCTTAGGGTGCGGGGAACCGGGGCCGCAAACGTCTCCTCACGAACCCGCGAGATGGCGCCAGACGAGGACGGCCCCCACCAGGAGCGTTCCGAGCAGGAAGTACTGCTCCCGGTTCTCGCGCCAGAACAGCTCGAAGCTCCAGCTCCGCCGTGCCCGCTCGGGGTAGGGCGTGAGCCGGGGGAGCAGACTGCGGACTTGGGCGGCGTAGCGCGCGTACTCTTCCCCAAAGAGGTTCTCGAGCCGTTCCGGCTCCTTGGCCAGCTTCCGCGGCATGTAGCTGGCGAGGAACAGGACGACTCCCACCGCAAGGACCCACAGCGCCGGACCCCAGGCCATGATGCCGAAACCGACCAGCAGCAGGAGGCGGCCGAGGTAGAGCGGGTCCCTCACGTAGGCGTACGGCCCCGAGGTCGTCACTTCACGGTTCCGGCGCAGGTGGCCGGCCGCCCAGATCCGGATCCCCTGGCCGAGCGCCGCCACCATGCCTCCGCCGATCAGCGACGCGCGGGTCGGCCGCGCGAGCACGAGGATCGCCAGGATTCCCACGACCAGAACGAGGTTTTTCAAGAAGCGAGCCAACGCGCCCTCCTTCACCAACCGGTAGAGCAGGAACATCCTTGGCGGCGGGACGTCCCGGCCGAAGAGATCGATCTCCAGCTTGTAGATCTTCCGCCGGTCGAGCTGCTTGTACCATTCGAAGAGGAAGCGGTCGAGGATCGGGTGTCTCCCCGTCACCCAGGCGGTCGAAAAATCGACCAGGTACGGCTCCTCGCCGGCCATCAGCACATTGCGGCAGTGCGCGTCGCCATGCGCCACGCCTCGCGCGTGCAGCGCATCGAAAAGCTGGCCCAGCCGCTCGATGAACCGCTCCGTGACCTCCGGGGGGCGGCGTCCCGAGACCGGGACTCCCGGAACCCGGGTGATCTCGAGGGCGTAGGGTCCCCGCCGGCCGACGACCGTGGGAACGTTGGGGAGCCCCTCGAGACGACGCAGGGCCCGCTCTTCCCGATCGAGCCAGTACCGCCCCATCCACCGGACGAGCACCGGACAATCGCGATAGTCCTTGACGACGGTCTCGGCCCCGATCGTCACCCGCGCCTTCGACCGGTTTCGCGGGGCCGGTTCCGTCTCGGCTGGCCCGCCCTGCCGCCTCATCGGCCGTGCTCCCCCTCGCCCGGACCCCGGAGCACGAGGCGCCGCGGAGGAAGCCATCGCCGTTGCATCCAGCGCACGGCCAGCAGATCGAAAAGACCCCGCAGCGCCCGGTTCGCCATCCCGTACTTCGACCGTCCCGCCCGCCGGGGACGATGGGCCACCGGGACCTCGACGACCGTCGTCGCGCCGAGAATCCGGCACAGGGTCGGCAAAAAGCGGTGCATCCCATCGAACGCGGGCAGGTCGCGCGCGAACTCGGCCCGGAACGCCTTGAGGGAGCACCCGGTGTCGCGGATCGTCTCGTGCGTCAGGAGGTTCCTGATCCGATTGGCGATTCTCGACTGGAGGCGGCGCCACCACGAGTCGCGGCGTGTGGCCCGGTAGCCCGCGGCGACGTCGGCCCCGCCCCGGACCGCCGCAACGAGGCGTGGTATCTCCGCGGGGGGATTCTGCCCGTCGGCGTCGAGCGTGACGACGATCTCCCCCCGCGCATGGCGAAACCCCACCGCGAAAGCCGCCGACTGCCCGCTGTTCCGCGCCAGGTGGAGGGCGCGCACGCGCGGGTCGCGAGCGGCCGCCTCGTCGGCGATCTCCGCCGTGCCGTCCCGCGATCCGTCGTCGACGACGATGACCTCGTAGGAAAAAGGAGCGCCGGCCAGCTCGCTCGCGAGCTCGTCCAGCAAGGCCGGCAGGGATTCCCTCTCGTCGTAGGCGGGAAGGACGATCGAGACCTCCGGCCGTCTCCGCCCGTCGCTCAACGCTCGCCTCCCAGCCGGCAAAACAGCAACCCGTCGATGATCCCGAGCGGCTCGACGGCATATCCCCTCGAGCGGGCCTGTTCCCGGATCTCGTCGAGAAGCTGGGGCCACCCGGCCACCAGCCGGGGCCCCCGGATCGCCCGCTCGAGATGCCGCGCCAGCGCCTCGTCGCGTCCGTCCGGCAGACGGACCGGGTGGAGGCGGGCGCGGTCGACCTGCGTGCCCATGTAGAAGCTCAGACCGTACCACGGGCGGGTGTCCACGAACAGCACCTCCGCGGGCACCGCGCCAGCCAGCTCCGCGATCTCCCGCGAGGCGCGGAGAGCATCGCGGTGCGGCGCGGGATGCCAGGGGACGGCACGGAGCCCGAGGGTCGCGAGAGCGAGGGCCGCGGCGGTCCACATGCGCGCACCGCGGAGCCGCGGCGATTCGGGAAAGGGCAGCCGCCGCACCGCAAGGAGGGCGAGCGGGAGGAACAGCGGCAGGACGTACAGCGGCAGCCGGGACTTCGCCAGCGAGAGCACGACCAGAGGCACGCCGACCCAGAGGGCGAGCAGACGATCCTCGGCTGCCGCGCCGGGCGAGCGCCGCCGCAAGTCCGCCAGGCCCCGGCCGAGACCCTTCATGGCCGGGAGCGTCCAGGGAAGCGAACCGAGGAGCAGGCCGGGAAGGTACGCCTTGAACGGCCCGTACCATTCGGGGTTGCGGCGGTGCACGCCCGAAGCGATCCGCTCGACGAATTCGTTGAACAGGAAGTAACGGAGCAGCACCGGTTCCTGCGCGATCACGACCGCGAACCAGCCGAACGCGAGAACGGCGAACGCCGCCAGCCCGGCCGCCGAACGGAACGCGGCGAGCCCCTGCCAGCGGCGCTCCAGGAGGGCGAACACCGCGAAGGCCAGCAAAGGCAACAGGCCCGGCGGTCCTTTCGTCAAGAAGGCCATGCCGAAGGCGGTCCACATCAGGAAAGCCCCGCGCCGCCGCTGCCGCTCGTCTCCTGCCCACCAGGCCGTCACGAATCCAAGGGCTCCCAGCGCCTCCCAAGCGGCGAGGAGCGTGTCGGTGGTGACGACATTGGCGGCGACGAGCGGACCCGGCATCGTCGCCACTGCGAAGCCGGCCGCCCACCCGGCACGCGGTGCGAACCGCCGGCCGAGCCGGGCGGCGATCGCGATGAGCGCGGCGAGCGCCAGAGCGTTCGGCATTCGGGCGGCCCATTCGTTGCGGCCGAAGACTGCGAGGCTCGCGGCGAGGGCCCAGTAGGTGAACGGCGGTTTGGAATAGTGTGGATGGGCGGGATGCAGGCGCGGGTGGATCCAATCCCCGCTTTCGAGCATCTGCACGGCGACGGCGGTGTAGCGCCCCTCGTCGGGCTCCCAAATGGGGCGGCAGCCCTGAAACAGGGACGCGTAGGCGGCCAACGCCAAGGCGACAGCCGCCGTTCTCCCCCAACGGTTCAAAGAAGACCCCCGGAACCGCGCCTCCACCGGGCGCAGCGGGACGAGGAGCTTCCGGGTCAGCTCTCGGTGAAGGTTCCCTCCTTGGCCGAAGCAGCGAGAACCGCTTCACCTCCATTGAAGATCAGCTTCTTGGGGCGCTTCGGCACCTTGAACCTCACCTTCGTCTCGGGCCCCTCGACGAGAAGGATCTGCTCGTGCTCCGAGCCATCCCGGAACTGCACGACCACCGGCACGGCGGCCCGGAACGTGCGGCCCTCGATGACCTGCTTCTCCTTGCCCAGGACCACCCGCTGCCAGACCGTCCCCTCGACCAGGTACTGTCCATCCTCGGTTTGCCGGTATTTCAGGTCGTAGCGGAACTCCGGCGTACCCACGCCCCGGATCCATTGGTCGAAGAACCAGTCCATGTTCCCGCCGAAAGCGGCCTCGGCGATCCGCTGGATGTCCCGGGTCACGATCTGCTTGCCGGCAAGCGTCCGGGCGAGGGCGCGGAAGAACCGGAAGAACTTCTCGTCGCCGAAGGTCTTCCGCAAGATGTGCATCGCATACGGGCCCTTGTTGTAGACCGCCGCCTGGTAGGCGGCACCCGGCATCTCGCCGCCCCACATGATGGAGGCGTTCTGGACGCTTGCGAGCGGCTCGATCTCCAGGACCCGGTCGCGCCACTCCTTCACCTTGGCTTCATACTCCTCCTTGCCGTAGACGAGTTCCAGATAGATCGCCGACGAGTACTCCGCCAGGCTCTCGACGAACCAGTAGTTCCCGCTGTTGGCGTTGCTTACGCGAGCGCCCCACCACTGGTGGCCCGTCTCGTGGGCCACCACCGAGCGCATGAATCGAGCCAGATAGGTCGCGTCGGTCCGGTCGATGACGCCCTCGATGTTCTCTCCTCCCTCGGAGGTGACGATGGTGGCGATCCCGCGGAAGACGGGACTTCCGAGGTAGATCAGAGAACTCGGTGCCTGCCCGTAGAAGGCCGGCACCGGATCGTTCACGAGATCGAGCTTGTCGTAGGGATAGTCGAGCTGGAACAGCTTGGTGTAGACGTTGATCGCGCTCGCCGCCTGGTCCGCCAGCGTGACGAGCTGCTTGGGCCGGATCTGGAAGTCGGCCATCGACTGCTTGTCGACATGAATCGTCACCGGGATCGGCGTGCCGTCCAGCTTTCTCGCCTGGACCGTGGAGGACCGGCTCACGTAGTCCCCGTAGATGATCGAGGGAAAGGTGACCGGAGTGTTCGCCACCCAGCGGGTCGTCTTGACGTCGCCATCCACCGATTCGGAGACCTTCTTCCCAATGCCAAGCACCTCGTACTGCGCCGGCGTCTTGACGGTGAGGTCGAACGTGTCGATCAGATCGAAGATCCTGACGAGGGGGAGCCACCCTCCCCTCGGGACCCCCTTGAAGGAATAGGAGTAGTTCCGGATCGCTTTCGGATTCTCCCACTCGACCCGGACCTTCCGCCGCTCGCCCGGCTGCATCCGTTCGCTTTCCGGGAAGACGATCCTCCCCTGGAACGGGCTGTACTGCACCCAGCTCAGATCGTTGCCGCGATCATCCGTGATTGCCTTGATCTTGAAGACCTGCTTCTTCGACAGCGACTCGAACGTCTCGGTCGAATCGGGAAAGTAGGCCAGGAAAACGTCAAGGAAGTCGATCGGCAGGTGGGCGCGCACCTCGAAGGTGACGTCCCCGACCATCGTCTCCGGATCCTTGAGGCCGAGCTCCACCGTCCCCTGGACCGCGGTGACGTCGAAGAACCGCGAGTCGGCGTCGGCCCGGACCTCGAGCTCCCTCGGGTCGAGTCCGGCCTTTCGAGTGGCCTCCGAGTAGTAGCTGAACAGCGGACCCAGCCCGGCCACTCCGAAGGTCACCTCCCGCTGGCCGAAGTTGTCGTAGGCCAGCCAAACGGCCCGGTCTCCCTTCAACGTGTGCACACTGACCCCGTAGGTGTCACGGCCGTACCGCGGGTCGAACTTCGGGCGGAATCCTCCGAACGGGTTCTCCTTTCTCGATTTCTTCGTTTCTTCGATCCCGTCTTCGTACTTTTTCCGCAGCCGATCGCTGAGGTCGGCGCGCGACGCTTCGGCCAGTCCGGAAAAGCTGGTGTCGAGGAACTCTTGGAGCCGCTTCGGCGTGCCGGCGATCACGACGTAATCGGGATCGAACTTCAGATCCTTTGCCTTCTTGGCCTGGACGAGGCGGTAAACGCTGTAGAAATCGAGTTCGTCCCGCGGCGGTTCGTACGAGTAGGCGAGTCCCTCGCCCTCTAGGGTGAGGTCGCCCAGCTCGTCCCCGATGTAATCGACGATGACCACCCCCGGCCCGCTCGTGACCTTCATGCCCTCGGCCTCGAAGCTGAAGCTGTCGAAGCGATAGAACTTCTCGTCCTCCGGCGCAAACCGCACCAACCCGGTGATCTCGTCGACCTTCTCCTCCGAAGCGATCCGCCAGTCGCCGTCCTCTCCGGGCGCGAGGATCAGCTCGTAACGCTCGCGCTTCATCTCCTTCGGCGCAGTGATCACGT
>RFHH01000091.1 GCA_003696075.1 Acidobacteriota bacterium | reverse complement strand
TGGTGGTCGCGCCCTCCTGGGGTCCCGAGGGGATCGATCCCTCGCCGGTCGCCCTCGCCCGGGAGCTCGCCGACGCCGGCTATCCTCCCGCGCGGGCCTGGTTCGTCGACCTGACCTCGCTCCGGGCCGGCGAGCGCTCCTGGGCAGCCGACGTCGTGGCCGTGGCGGACGACGCGGCCGGCGCGGAGTTGCTGGCGCGCTTCGTTCTCGGCTCGCGGGCGGCGGGCCGGCTCGAGGATTGGAGGTCGATCGCCCGCGAGATCGGTCTGAGGCCCGCGTCGGTCCGATGGGTCCGGCGAGCCGTCATCGATCGCCTCAGGGGTCGGCAGGGAGTTCCGGCCACCGGATCCGCCCCGAGCGATTGACCTCCAGGACTTCCACGGGCCACCCGTCCACCCCGACACGGAGCCTCGGGGGCAGGACCGCTTCGGGCGAGGGAGGTTGCTCGCTTCCGTTCCCGGCGGGCACGTCCCCCGCCGCGAGCCGTTCCTCGCGCTCCTCCGCCAACAGCCGGACCTCCGTTTTCGCGAGCGGGAAGCGACTCAGGTAGGTCATCCACTCCGCTTCTCCCCAGGCGAGCCGGACCGCTCCTTCGAGCCGGCCCCACCGGTAGGCCAGCCAGCGGCCGTTGCCGGTGATGCGGAGCCGGTCCGGGGCGCGGGCCACGAGACGCGCGGCCTCCTCGGGTGGAAGGAGGAGGGCACCGTCGGCCCGGATCGGATACCGCTGGAGCGGATAGGGAAGTTGCAGCCGGAGGTGCTGGCGCTCGTCGCACCGGGGGAGGGCATCGCGGCCGACCGGCAACAGCTCGAGGAGGAGCGGAGAGCACCCGATCCCGCGCCGCGCGAGGCGCCCCGTCCGGCCGTCGATCAACACGCGGACCAGGCCGGGTGGAGGAGTGAACTCCTCCGGCGGGGTGCCCGCGAGAGCGTCCCGCAGGAACCGCACCCAGATCGGCAGGGCGGCGCGGGCGCCCGTCTCGTTCGGCCCGAGCGTTTCGCGCTGGTCGTGACCCACCCAAACGCCGACCGCCAGCCGGGGCGTGAAACCGATGAACCAGGCATCGGTGTATTCGTCTGTGGTCCCCGTCTTCCCGGCGACCGGCCGGCCCAGGACGCGGGCGCCGCGGCCGGTGCCGCGCTCCACCACGCCCTCCAGGAGGGAGACCATCATCCCGGCCACCTCCGGGCTGAGCACTTCCCGCGCCGGCGTTTCGGCCCGCCAGATCGGCTGGCGGGTCGCGTCGCTCACCTGCTCGATGAGATGCGGCTCGACGAGGATCCCCCCGTTGGCGAAGGAGGCGTAGGCGGCGACCATGTCGGCGAGGCGGACCTCGAACGCGCCGAGCGCGAGGCTGGGGTAGGGACGGAGCCTCCCCCCGATCCCGAGGCGGCGCGCGAGGTCGACGGCGGGGCGGTAACCGAGGGCGTCCAGGAGGCGAACCGTGGGGATGTTGCGGCTGTGTTCGAGGGCGAAGCGGAGGGTGACGTAGCCCCGGTAGTCGCGCTCGTAGTTCTCCGGCTGGTACGGAGGCTCCCCGGGCGGCCCCGGGACGGCGAGCGGCGCGTCGTAGATGCGGTCGGTGGGGAGGAAGCCCTGCTCGAGAGCCGCCGCGTAGACGAAGGGCTTGAACGCCGATCCCGCCTGGCGGCGTGCCTGCATCGCCCGGTCGAACTCGCTCTCCCGGAAGTCGCGCCCGCCCACGAGAGCGCGGACCGCTCCCGTGTCGACGTCCATGGCGATCAACGCCGCTTGGGCCGACGGCCGCGAGGCGAGGTCCGCCGCGCGGATGCCCCCTTCTCCGTCCAGCTCGCGGACACGGACGGGGACGACGGTTCCCGGACGGAGCACTTCGTCGAGCCGGGACTTCTCCGTCCATGCGATCGCCTCCCGGTCGAGCTCCAACCGCGCGTCCCCCACTCGCACGCGTGCCCGATCCGCCGCCGCCTCCTCCACCACGGCGGGAAGGATGTCGTCCACGGCGATCGGCCCGTGCCACTCGGGGGCGTCGAAAGAGGCGGGATCGGTCCCCTCCGGCAGAGGTCGACCCTCGGGAATCTGCTGGTGCCGGCGCCCGTACTCGTCGAGCCCGACCGCCACCGCGCGCTCGGCGGCGATCTGCATCGCCGGATCCAGCGTGGTCTGCACCAGGTATCCGGCGCGGTACAGCGCCGCCTGCCCGAACTCGCGCGCCAGGAAGCGCCGCACCTGCTCGACGAAATACTCCCCGACGCGGCGCGCGGGCTCGTGCCGGACGACCTCCACCGGCGCCTCCATCGCCCGCCGCGCCTCGGCGGGGTCCAGGACGCCTTCCTCCACCATCCGCTGGAGCACCTTGTTCCGGCGCCGGCGGGCCCGTTCCGGGTAGCGGATCGGTGTGAGGTTCTCCGGCATCTGCGTCAGGCCCGCCAGCAGGGCCGCCTCCGGGAGCGTGAGTTCCGCCGCCGGCTTGCCGAAGTAGAACCTCGAGGCCGCCTCGACGCCGTACTGCCCGTGTCCGAGGTAGATGCTGTTGCAGTAAAGGGTCAGGATCTCCTGCTTCGAGTACCGGCGCTCGATATGGGTGGCGAGGATCGCCTCCCGGATCTTGCGGACGAGCGTCTTCTCCGGGCTGAGGAACTGCTGCCGCGCGAGCTGCATCGTGATCGTGCTCGCGCCCTCGACGCCGAACTTCATCGTCGTGATCGTCTTGAGGGCCGCGCGGACGACGGAGATGGCGTCGACCCCGAAGTGCCGGTAGAAGCGGGGATCCTCGGTGGCGATGATCGCCTTGAGGTACCAGGGGCTGATCTGGTCGAGCCGAACGACGATCCGCTGGCGCTCGGCGAAGGAGTGGAACGGGCGGCCGTGGCGGTCCAGCAGCTCGGTCGGCCGCGACAAGTTCTCGAGCGTCAGGTTCTCGTTCAGGTTCTCGATTCCCGGCAGGTCGCGGCTGAGCCCGTAGGCGGTGAGAAGCCCGGCGAGCGCGGCGGCGAGATGCGCCGCGGCGACGAGTCGGAGTCGCCGTCCGGGTCGAAAGCGGATCATCGGCGTGATGTTAGCGGATCGGCGGCCGCGCGTTCGAACTCGGCCTGGCACCGGACGGCGAAGTTCCTCCCCTCCTCCTCGTCCACCCGCCAGAGGAGGAGGCCTCCCGCGGCGAAGAAGGCGATCACGCTGGCGACCCCGATCCGGTGACTGCCGGTCCAGCCGGTGAGCTGGCTCAGCAGGAGCGGCGCCGCGAACGAGGTGAGCTTGCCGGAGAAGGCGTACAGCCCGAAGAACTCCCCCGCGGCCGACCGCGGAACGAAGCGGGACATCAGGCTGCGAGAGGCGGACTGGTTGGGGCCGACCAGCAGACCGATCGCCACTCCCGCGACCCAGAGGGCGGCCTTGCTGTCGGCGACGACCGCGAGGGCGGTTGCCGCCGTGAGCCCGGCCAGCGTCGTGAGAACGGTCACCCGGCCGCCGAACCTCTCGTCCACGAAGGCGAAGAGGAACGACCCGGCGCCGGCGGCCACGTTCAGGGTGATCCCGAACCAGAGGATCTCCTCGAAGCTGAAGCCGAACTCGTTCGCGGCATAGATGCCGCCGAAGGAGAAGACGGCGACGATCCCGTCGTTGTAGATCAGACGCGCCACCAGCAGGCGGAGGGCCTGCCGGTAACGCGCCAGGCGGGCGACCGTTCCCGCGATGCGGGAGACCTTCCAGGTCGCCTCCGGATCGGGCGGGGCGGGCTCCGGGAGGAACAGAAGCGCCGGGAGGGCGAAGACCAGGTACCAGCCGGCGACGAGCAGGTTGGTCGCTCGGTACTTGAAGCCTCCCGGCCCGTCGAGCCAGGGCAGCTTCACCATGACGAGGCCGACCACGAGGCACAGCAGCCCGCCGACGTACCCGAAACCCCAGGCCAGCCCGGACAGGCGCCCCGCCCCCCGGCCGTCCGGCGCGAGGCCGGGCAGAAAGCCGTTGTACAGCGACAGGGCCAGCTCGTAGAGCACGTTCGCGGCGCAGAACAGGGCGAGGGCGACGAGGGCGTGCGGCGGGGGCACGAAGGCGAGCAGGGCGGTCGCGAGGATCGTGCCGGCGGTCAGGCCGCTCAGGTAGAGGCGGCGGCGGGCGCGCCGGTCGGCGGCGGCACCGACAGCAGGAGCGAGGAGCGCGATCAGGATCGAGGAAACGGCGATGCCTCGTCCCCAGAGCGCGGTACCGCGCGCTTCGGTCGTGGCCATCGCTTTCGTGAACCACGTCGAGTAGATGAAGGTCACGACGAGCGTCGTGAAAGCCGAGTTGGCGAAGTCGTACAGAGCCCACGACCAGAGGGCCAAGGGACCGGGAGCAGCGCCGCCGGGGGATCGGGTCAATGACGGCCCCAGCCGAGCTTGTCGCGGAGGACCGAGAAGAACGACCGGCCCGGCGGGCGGATCAGCCGCACGGGGTTCGGACTCCGCTGGACGAGGATGCGCTCACCCGGCTCGAGAGGGAAGCCGACCTGCCCGTCGAGCGTGACCTGCACGTCAGCCGCCCCCTGGCCTTCCGCCAGGGTCACCGTGACCCTGGCCGATCCGGGGAGGATGAGGGGGCGCTGCGAGAGGCTGTGCGGGCAGATCGGGGTGGCCACGAGGGCGTCGACCCGGGGAACGACGACGGGGCCGCCCGCGGCGAGGTTGTACGCGGTCGATCCGGTCGGCGTGGCGAGGATCAGCCCGTCGGCGCGGTAGTCGGCGACCCAACCGTCGTCGACGAAGACCGAGAGGGTGAACAGCCGGGCGAGATCGCGCTTGGAGAAGACCACGTCGTTCAGTGCGGTGTTCTCCGGTTTGGTCGGCTCGCCGTCGCGGCGCACCTGGAGCGCGTGCCGGATCTCGACCGGCGCCGTGCCCTCGATCGCCGCCTCGAGCACCTGGTCCAACTCGTCGCAGGGCGTTTCGGTGAGGAACCCGAGGCTGCCGAGGTTGACGCCGAGAATCGGCGTGCCGGCTCCGCTCACCGCCCGGGCGGCCGCGAGGAGCGTGCCGTCGCCCCCGACCGAGATCAGGAGGTCCGCACGTCGCGCCGCCTCGGCGCGCGGCAGGCCGTCCTCGCGGCCAAGCGCCTTCGCGGTCTCGACGTCGGTGACGAGTCGAAGGCCGCGCCGCTGTACGGAAGCGGCCACCCGGCGGAGCACCGCGGTCGCCTCCGGATGCGGCTTCGAGAAGAGGGCGACCGTGGAGACGCTCGCCCGGTGGCGGTTACGGCTCATCGCGGACCTCCTGTTCGACCAGCACCGCCAGCTCCGGAATGCCGGCGCC
Organism: Acidobacteriota bacterium; assembly: GCA_003696075.1. Taxonomy (NCBI): domain Bacteria; kingdom Pseudomonadati; phylum Acidobacteriota; species Acidobacteriota bacterium. The sequence goes on along the minus strand of RFHH01000091.1, from coordinate 21,022 downwards.
GGGCGGGCCGGGGCGCGCGGCGAGGAAGACCTCCCGGTTCCCCTTCGGGCCGGGAAGCGGCGAGGGCTTCACTCCGGTGACGTGCCAGCCGGCCGCCTCGAGGTGCCGCCCGACGCGAAGCACCGCCCGGCGCCGGCCCTCCAGATCGCGCACCACGCCGCCGCGACCGACCTCGCGCCGGGAGAGCTCGAACTGCGGCTTGACCAGACACACGATCTGCCCCTCGGGCGCGAGCGGCAGGATGGCCGGCAGCACGAGGGTCAAGGATATGAACGAGAGATCGGCCGTGACCAGCCCGTAGGGCGGCGAAACGAGTTCCGGCGTGAGGTGCCGGGCGTTGATCCCTTCCAGCACCCGGACGCGCGGGTCGCGCCGGAGCCTCTCGTCGAGCAGCCCCCGGCCGACGTCGACACAGGTGACGCTGCGGGCGCCGGCCCGGAGCAGAACGTCGGTGAACCCGCCGGTGGACGCGCCGACGTCGAGGCAGTCGAGTCCCGCGGGACGGACTCCGAGCGGCTCCAGCACCGGCGCGAGCTTCTCCCCTCCGCGCGAAGCGTACGGGCGGCGGCCGGGAACCAGCTCCACGCGCGATCCGGGCGCGACCGTGGCGCCGGGCTTGTCCCGGAGCCTCCCGTCGACCCGGATGCGGCCGGCGAGGATGAGGGCGCGGGCGCGCTCGCGGCTGGGCGCCAGGCCACGCGCCACGACCTCGAGATCGAGCCGCCTCCGGACCGCGCTCATCAGGCGGGACGCTCGATCAGCCGCTGGACGAGCCAGCGCAGGGGCTCGGCCCGGGGGCCGAGATCGGCGAGCAGGGCCAGCACTTCCGCCGCCAGCTCCTCGGCGAGACGGGTCGCCCCGTCCAGTCCGACCAGCGCGGGCCAGGTCGCTTTCATCTGGCGGTCGTCCTTGCCGGCCGTCTTGCCGAGCCGCTCGGTCGCGCCCGTCCGGTCGAGAACGTCGTCCCTGATCTGGAACGCCAGGCCCGCCTTCCGGCCTGCGTCACCGAGGCGGGCGACCTCCCCGGGCGGAGCGCCGGCGGCCAGCGCTCCGAGCTCGAAGCTGGCGGCGAGGAGCGCGCCGGTTTTCAGCTCCTGCATCCGGCGGAGCTCGGCTGCGGTCGTCGCGCCGCGCGACGCAGCGAGGTCGAGGGCCTGGCCGCCGGCCATTCCCGACGCCCCGGCGGCGCGGGCGAGCACCAGGCCCTGTTGTCGCACCGTCCCGGGCGGCAGCTCGGAGTCGAAGAGGCGCTCGAACGCCAGGCTTTGAAGCGCATCGCCGGCGAGGACCGCGAGGGCCTCGCCGTACGCGACATGGACCGTCGGGCGGCCGCGGCGAAGCACGTCGTCATCCATCGACGGCAGATCGTCGTGGACGAGGCTGTAGCAGTGGACGAGCTCGACGGCGGAGGCGGCGGGAAGGGCCCGAGACGTGTCGGCCCCCAGGGCGTGGGCGGTCGCCAGAACGACGAGCGGACGAAGCCGCTTGCCGCCGCCGAGCACCGCGTGGCGCATGGCCTCCGCCAGGCGCGGCGCCTCGGCTCCGGTACGCTCCAGCGTGGCGGCGAGATCGCGCTCCACCGCCTCCTTCCACCGGGGAACGACCGCGGGCGCCTCCCTCAAGGTGCCGCGCCTCCCTCTTCCGGCGGGGAATCCTCGAACGGCGCCGTCGCCCCGGAGGCGTCGAGCAGCTTCTCCACCCGCATCTCCGCGTCCGCGAGGCGCGCCTCGAGCTTTCGGGCCAGCGCCACCCCCTCTTCGAACAGGCGCACACTCCGGTCGAGGTCGATCTCGCCCTCCTCCAGCTTCCTGACGATCTCCTCCAGTCGCGCCAGCGAGGCTTCGAAGGTCTCCCCCTCGGGGGGCTGCGCCTTCCCGTTCCGCGTCGGTTCGGTCACGGGTCCTCCTTCCTCCCCGCGTCGCCGCGGTCGGCCGGCAAGAAAAGATCGAGAACGCGGGCGCTCGCCGCTCCGCGCGCCCAGCGCAGATGCACCTCTTCGCCGCGCCGAAGCCGGTGCGGATCGTCGATCACCGGGCCCTCCGGACCGCCCGCGGTGACCAGGACGTAGCCCCTTTCGAGAACGGCCAGAGGGGAGAGGGCACCGAGGCGTGCCCGTGCCCGCTCGAGCCGCCCGCGGGCAGCCGCCAGGCGCGACCGGTGCGCTTCGCGCGCGCGGATCGCGAGTCCACGGCATCGCTCGCGCCATCGCCCCAGGCGGCCGAGCCACGATTCCGGACGGAGCCTCCGGGAGGCCCGTTCCAGCCGCTCCCGGAGCGAACGCAGGCGCGTCCGCTGGGCGCGCTCCGCTCGCCGGAGCAGCTCGGCCGTTTCGAGCTCGGCGCGATGGATCCGGCCCGGCACCCGGCCCAGCCCGCGCGCTCCCGCCAGCTCGGCGAGGCGCCCCCGGCGCCGGTCGAGGGCATGCCGCATCGCGCGGGCGAGCGCCACGCGGAGCGCGGCGACCCTGTCGACGAGCTGCTGCCGCTCCCGGACCACCAGCTCGGCAGCCGCGGAGGGGGTGGCGGCCCGGACGTCGGCGGCGAGGTCGGCGAGCGTCGTGTCGATCTCGTGGCCGACGCCGCTGACGATCGGCGTCTTGCAAGCGGCCACGGCGCGGACGACGCGCTCGTCGTCGAAGGCCTCGAGATCCTCCCGCGCGCCGCCGCCGCGGACGAGCAGGATGACGTCGGTCCCGGCGCGATCCGCGGCGCGGAGCGCCTCGACGATCGATTCAGGAGCTCCTTCACCCTGCACCTGGGCCGGGACGACGAGCACCGTGACTCCGGCGAAGCGGCGGCGGAGAACCCGGAGAACGTCCCGCAACGCGGCTCCGTCCGGGCTCGTGACCACCCCGATGCGGCGCGGCAGCACCGGGAGAGGACGCTTGCGCTCGGCGTCGAACAACCCCTCCGCCGCCAGCCGCGCCCGCAGCTGCTCGAGGGCGAGCGCCCGGGCGCCGCGGCCGCGGGGCTCCATCGACTCCACGATCACCTGGTACCGCCCCTGGGGGACGTAGATCGCGGGGCGGGCGAGGCAGAGCACCTCGAGGCCGTCGCGCGGCTCGAAGCGCACGAGGGCGTTCCGGCTCCGGAACATCGCCGCCGAGACGGCCGCCTTGTCGTCCTTCAGTGTGAAGTACCAATGGCCCGAGCGGTGGGCGAGAAACCGCGAGATCTCACCGGCCACCCACACCGCCCCGAACTCGTTGCCGAGCACCTGGTCGGCGAGCTCGTTCAGTTGAGAGACGGTGAGCGGCTCCACCCGCGTCCCGGGGAGCGGCCGGCTCGGTCCCGCAGCCATTCCGCCCTCACACCGCGTACGCGATGGCCCGCGTCTCGCGGATCACGATCACGCGGATCGACCCGTTGAAATCGGACCGCCGCTCGATCTCCTTCGCCAGCCGGCGGGCCAGCAACCGCGCGTCTTCGTCGCTCGCTTCCGACGCCCGGACGTGCACGCGAAGCTGCCGCCCGGCGCGCACGGCCATGGCCCGCTCGACCCCCGGATGAGCCAGCGCCAGCTTCTCGATCCCGCGCAGGCGGTCCATGTGGCGCTGGAGGTTGTGGTGACGCGCTCCCGGCCGGGCCAGCGCCAGCCGCCGGGCCGTGGCGAGCACGACCCCACCCGGACGGCGGGGCGCGTCGGCTGGCTGGGCCAGCGCCCGGATCGGATCGGTCACTTCGGGACGCTCACCGTAGCGGGCCGCCACCTCCGCGCTCGCCACGGCGGGGTGGGCCAGAAGCGGGGCGTCGTCCGCGCGCGCGATCTCGTGGAGCAGACCGGCGCGCCGGAGGGCTTCGCCACCGAGTCCGAGCTCGTCGGCGATCGCACCGGCGAGGAGGGCCACCTCCGTCGACCGCGCGAGCAGGGTGCGGCCCCCGGCGGTGATGAAGGCGAGTCGCCCGACGAGGAGGACCAGCCTCTCGTGTAGGCCGGTGATTCCGAGTTCGTAGGCCGTTTCCTCGCCACGGGCCCGCGCCTCCTCCTCGACTTCTTCGCGCGTCTTCGCCACCACCTCCTCGATCCGGGCCGGGTGGATGCGTCCGTCCTCGACCAGCTTCTGGAGCGCGCGCGCCGCGATCGTTCGCCGGCGCGGGTCCCAGCAGGAGAGAAGGATCGCCTCCGGCGTGTCGTCGACGAGCAGGTCGACGCCGGTGGCGAGTTCGAGAGCGCGGATGTTGCGCCCCTCGCGGCCGATCACGCGACCCTTCATCTCGTCCGACGGCAGGCGAACGACCGAGACCGTCGCTTCGCCCGCCACCGCGTTCCGGATCGATCCCATCGCGTCGATCACCAGGGCCCGGGCGCGCCGTTCCGCCGACGCTCGCGCCTCTCGCTCGGCGCGCTCCACCACCCGGGCGATCTCGTCCCGGACTTCGCGCTCCACCTCGCCGATCAGGCGCTCGCGCGCCTCCTCCGCCGTGAGGCCGGCCACCTTCTCGAGCTCGGCCCGCAGGGCCTGTTCCCCGTCCGCGACCCGCTGCTCGCGCTCGTCGAGCGCCGCCGCGCGCGCGTCGAGGGCCGTCGCTCTCTCGCTCAGTTCCTCCGCGCGGCCGTCGAGACGGGCGGCCCGTTCCTCCAGCCGGGAGCGGCGCTCGGCGAGCGCCGCACGTCGGCGCTCCACCTCGCGCTCGCGCCGCTCCAGCCGTTTCAGGCGGCGCTCGAACTCCGCCTCGAGTTCGGCACGGGCCTCGGCGGCGAGCCGTTCGGCCCGACGCCTCGCCCGCGTGTCCATCTCGGCTCGCGCCGTGTCCAGCGTGGTCCGGAGCCGCCGGACGGTGCCGCGCAGGCGGAGCAGCGCCGCACCGAGCAGGATGCACCCCACCCCGAAGAGGACGGCGAGCAGCGTCAGCGTGGTCACCAGGGAAGACATGGGCGAGATCCGGCGCCTCGGGGCGGCCTGTGGTGCATGGACCGGCAGCGCCTCCGGGCAGGGGCGCCCGGATGCGGCGTCGATGCCTCGACGACCAAGTGGGTGCCCTCCCGCCGGCTTAGGCTTCCCGGTCGCGGCCGAAGCCGGAGCGGGCCTGCGCACCACCGGCGGAGTCCAGGCTCCCGGCGTGTTGGTGTTGGCTCGATTGCGATCCGGTCGCGATCGCCAACCGCCGGAGGCCTGCCGATCGTCGCCAGTATGCGGGGGCCGGTGCCGGGGGTCAAGACGAGGGCACGCCGGCTTCCCGGAGCCGTTCCAGGCGGCGCCGGAGGGCTGCCGCGCGGCGGCGGATCTCCTCGGCCGCGCCCTTCGCCCGCGCTTCGAGTTCGTCCCGATCGCCGGCGAAATTGAGGGCGGCGAGCACCGCCACGCGGGGATCGTCCGCGGCGCCGCCGCCGGCAAGGGCCCGGATGGTCTCGTCCACCTCCCGGGCGAGGCGCCGGAGCAGCTTGGGATCCTCCCCGCGCAGCCGGAAGCGCCTCCCTCCGATCGTCACCTCGGTCGATCCGGTGCTCCCCGCGGACGCAGCCATCGACACCTCCGGGCCGATTATAGGCGCGCGGGCGGTCACGCTCGGGCGGTCGCCCGCGATTTCGCCGGGCTGCTAGAATCGCCCGCCGCTCCGCGCCGCACCGGAGGACGCGCGCATGACCCCATCGGAGGCCAGCCCGCTGCGCGAGATCGAAGCGCGGGTGCTTCGCGAACTCGGCGAAGCGGACGGACCGATCGAGGTGCCGGAACTCGCGTCGCGGCTCGGCGTCGATCAGAGCCCGGTCGCCGGCGCGGTGACCACGCTCGCCGCACGCGGCCTGGTCGAGGTGAGGGAGGCGGTCCGGCGCGAACTGCGGCTCGGCCCGAAGGCGCGCGGTTGGCCCGGAGGGCGGTTCCCGGAACGCCGGGTGCTGGAGGCCCTGGCCCGGCTGGGGGGGCGCGCAGCTCTCAAGGATCTGCCGGCGAAAGGGGGACTGGACCCGAGGGAGGTCGGCGAATCGCTCCGCTGGCTCGCCGCCCGGGGCTGGGCCCGCAAGGAGGGTGCGGAGCTCGTGCTCGCTCCCGAGGTCATCGAGACGGCTCCGCCTCCGTCGGCCGCCGAGCGGTTGGTGGAGCACCTGGCGCGCAGCGGACCGGTCGCGGAAGAAGCGCTCGCCGAGGCGGGGGTCGACGTGGCCGGGGCCTTGGCGGAGCTGGCGAAGCGTCCGGGTGTCGTCCAGGAGAAGCGCCGGACAAGGCGGCACGCCCGGCTCACGGAGGCGGGACGCGAGCGGTTGGCGGCGGGAGTCGAGATCCGCCGGGAAGTGACCGAGGTCACCACCGAACTGCTCGTGTCGGGAAAGTGGCGGGAAGTCACCTTCCGCGCCTACGACGTCTCTCTGCCGGCGGGACGCCGGCCGCTGGGGAAGCGGCATCCTTTCCGTCGCATCCTCGACGAGACGAGGCGGGTCTTCCTGGACATGGGCTTCGAGGAGACGGAAAGCCCGTGGGTGGAATCGGCCTTCTGGGACTTCGACGCGCTGTTCCAGCCGCAGGACCACCCCGCCCGGGACATGCAGGACACCTTCTACGTGGCGAATCCCGACCGCTGCCCGTTGCCGGCGGAAGAGGTGGTCGAGCGCGTCCGCCGGACGCACGAGACGGGGGGTGAGACCGGTTCGACCGGCTGGCGCTACCGGTGGAGCCGGGAAATGGCGGAGCGCGCCGTGCTGCGGACGCACACCACCGCCGCCACCGTGCGAGCGCTCGCCGCGGATCCGCGGCCACCGCGGAAGGTGTTCTGCGTCGGCCCCGTCTTCCGCCGCGAGACGATCGACTACAAGCACCTGCCGGTCTTCCACCAGGTCGACGGGATCGTCATCGACGAGCGCGCTTCGTTCGCCGCCCTCCTGACGCTCCTCCGGGTTTTCTACCGCAAGATGGGCTTCGAGCGCGTCCAGTTCCGGCCGGCTTTCTTCCCGTACACCGAACCGTCGGTCGAGGCCTTCGTCTGGATGGACTCGCGGTCCGATTGGGTCGAGATGGGCGGAGCCGGCGTCTTCCGGCCGGAGGTCACGGAGCCGCTGGGGTGCCGGGTGCCGGTCCTCGCCTGGGGGCTGGGGCTGGAGAGGCTGGCCATGTTCCGGTACGAGCTGGGCGACATCCGCGAAATCTACCTGGCGCACCTGGACTGGCTTGCGGAGGTGCCCACGTGCCGGTCGTAGGGCTCGCGGTCGAGGATCTGTTCGCGGCGCTGGGCCGGCCGATGTCTCCCGAGCGTCTCGAGGAGGAACTGCACCGCTTCGGCTGCTCGGTCGAGGGATGGGCCGAGATCGAACGCCACCGGTGCCTCCGCTGCGGGGCACTCACCGACTCCCCGAAGGGGGAGGGCCCCTCGCCGAGCTGTGACGGTTGCGGCGCCGACCTGCGCGCCGGCGGGGCGGAGCCGGCGGGGACGGGACGAGTTCTGAAGATGGAGCTGCTCGCCGTCCGGCCGGATCTGTTCGACGTTCCGGGACTCGCGCGCGCCCTGAGAGGATTCCTCGGTTACGAGGAGGGAGCGCCCCGCTACGCCGTCGGCGAGGGACCGTTCTCCGTGACGGTCGACCCGGCGCTGAACGGGCCGGAGGTCCGGCGGCCCCGCATCGCCGCGGCGGTCGTCCGCGGTCTCTCGCTGGACGACGCGCGGCTGCGCTCCCTGATGAAGCTCCAGGAAAACGTGCACTGGGCGCTGGGACGCGACCGCAAGCTCGCCTCGATCGGGGTTTACGACCTCGACCGGGTGGCCGGCACGGAGCTGCGATACCGGGCCGTGCCCCGGGAGGGCGTGCGCTTCGTTCCGCTCGGGGCCGAACCCCGCGAGGCGATGACGCCGGCTCGGATCCTCGAGATCCATCCGAAAGGGAGGGCGTTCGCCCGCCTCCTCGACGGCTGCCCGCTGGTGCCGTTGCTGGAGGACGCCCGGGGGAACGTCCTTTCGATGCCGCCGATCATCAACAGCGAGGAGACCCGCGTCACCACCTCCACTCGCCATGTCCTGATCGACGTGACCGGACACGAGGACCGCCAGATCGACAAGGCGCTGAACATCGTCGTCACCAGCCTACTCGAGAGCTGCCCGGAAGCCCGGGCCGAGACGGTCACGGTGCGGTACCCGGGGGGGTCGCGGGTCACGCCGGACCTCGCTCCCCAGGAGCTCACGGTCGACGTCGCGGAGTCCTCGCGCCTGATCGGCGTCGGGTGGGACGCCCGGGAGCTCGCCGGGCTGCTGCGGCGAATGCGGCACGACGCGGAGCCGAAAGGGGAGGGAGCCGTAGCGGTCCGCGTGCCGGCCTGGCGGGCCGACGTGATGCACCCGCGCGATCTCGTCGAGGACGCGGCGATCGCCTTCGGCTACGACCGCCTGCCGGAAGCGGGGCTGGCCTCGGCGACGATCGCCGCCCCGCACCCCCGCCAGCAATTCGCCGACCGTGTCCGCGAGGTTCTCGCCGGCTGCGGCTGCCTCGAGGTGGTCACCCTGGCGCTGGGCAACGAGGAACGCACGTACGAGTGGTGTGGACTGCCCCCGCGCCCGCACGTGCGGCTGGACAACCCGATCTCCGTGGAGCAGACGATGCTCCGCGTGTCTCTCCTGCCGGGACTGCTGGAGACGCTGGCGGTCAATCTCGGCCACCCGTACCCGCAGGCGATCTTCGAGGTCGGGTCGATCACCGAGCGCGACGCGGAGGCGGAGACGGGGGCGCGCGAGCGGCTCCACGCGGCGGTCGCACTGGCGGGGGACGGAGTGGGTTACGCCGACATCCGCGCCCTGGCCGACACGCTCCTCGACGAGCTGGCCGTGCCGGCCGGCGATCGCTCCTACGAGCCCAGCGATGCGGCGCTCTTCCTCGCCGGGCGGGGCGCCCGGCTCGGCGTGCGCGGGGCCGGGGAGCGAGGTCTGCTCGGGGAGGTCCACCCCGCGGTGCTCGAGCGCTATCGGATCGTCCATCCCGTGGCGGTGATGGAACTCGATCTGGAGCCGTTCGCCGCGGACGGCGCCGGCCCGCGGCGGAACGATGCGGGCGGCCCCGGCCGCTGAGGCCCCGGGAGCGCTGGACCGCGGTCTTCGCCGGACCCACATTGGCCTCGATGGCAGCAGACCAGGAGAGGTGCGCGATGCGTGGACCGAAGAGCCGATTCCTTCTTCTCGCCCTCGTGCTCGCCGCGGTGGCGGCCGGGTGCGACCTGTTCGACGACAACGGGTCCTCCACCAACGGCGGTAGCCTCAACGTCTACCTCCAGGACGCGCCAGGGAACGTCACCGAGCTCTGGGTGAAGCTCGACGCGATCACGCTCTATCCCGATCCGAGTTCGCCCGGTGTGGGCGTGGTGGCCGACGGCCAGCCCGCATCGATCGACCTGATCGCGACGGCGGGCGGGTCGCCCACCCAGGCGGCGACGTTCGCGCTGGACGACGGCAGCTACCAGTGCATCTCCGGCACGCTGGCGCTCGACCACTTCGTCGCCGACGACGGCCAGGGCGGCCAGGCGACCTGCACGACGGTCAACGGGATGTCGTCGATCGACATCCCGAAGGTGTGCCTGCCGGCTCCGTTCCTGATGGTCGACGGCGGGGCGGTGAGCGTGCTCGTCGATCTGCCGGTGGTGTCCGGTTCGTGCGATCCGGCGACGGGAGACGGAACCCTCGCGTTCAGCAGCCCGTCCGCGTCACTCATGTGACCCGGGTTCGACGGCCGGGCCGGCCCCGCTCCCGGCGCGGGGCCGGCCCGGCTGCATTCGGGGGCGCTCCGGACCGATCGGGTACACGCACAGCCTGGCGGTGATCCCGCCCGCCACCACCGGGTAGCGGCGGCGGGAGCGCAGCCCCAGGTAGCGGGTGAGACGGGCGTTCCCGCATAGAACCGCCAGCTCTCCGCCCGCGAGTTCCCTCCGCACCCATCGCCCCAGGTCGCGCCAGGCCTCCTCCACTCCTGCGGCCAGCCGGCGGCCCCACGGAGGATTGGTCAGCGCCAGTGTGGGCAGCGGTTCCGGAGGCAGGCGGAGCTCGCGGACCGGGCTCGGCACCACCCGGACCTCCTCTTCGAGCCCGGCCCGCCGCAACAGTTCGACCGCCGCGCGGAGCGCGCCGGGATCGCGGTCGGCGGCGATCGCCGGGGCGGGCAGCGGCCGTTCCCGCGCGTCCAGCCCGCGCCGGACGCGATCGAGGTCGACGGCCGAGAAGGCGGGGAGGCGGAGGAGCGCCGGCGGAAGGCTCCTCGTGCGCGCCCGGCGGCGGGCGACGGCGACGGCCTCGGCGATCAACGTCCCGCTGCCGCAGAACGGATCGACGAGCCGAACCGGACGGTCCGCTCGCGCCAGCCAGGCGAGCCCGGCCGCCAGATCCTCTCGCAACGGGGCCGGGGCGGCCCTGGCTCCGGCGCGGCGGTGGAGGCTCCCCGCGGCGGGATCGATGCCGACCGCCGCACCGCGCGCCGACAGCCGGAAGTCGACCAGCAGCCCCGGGCACGCCGGATCCACCGGAGGAGCCACCCGGCCGCGCGCCGCGAAGGCCTGCCGGATGGCGTCCTTGAGCCAGCGCTCGGCAAATCGGGTGTGCCGGAACCGCGGGGCGCGGCCGCGCGCCCGCACCGCCCAGGGCACGCCCTCGGGAAGCCATTCCTCCCAGGGAAGCTCCCGGAGGGCGCGGCCGAGCTCGTCCGGGTCGGCCGGGAGCCCGGAAGCGATCTCCACCACCGCCCGCGAGGCGGCCCGCACCCCCAGCCAGAGCAGGGCCACCTCCTCCGGACCCGCCTCCACCCGAACCGCACCGCGCCCCGCGGAACGCGGCGCGACGCCGAAGGAGGCCAGTTCTCTTTCGAGCGCCGGTTCCAGGCCGGCCGCCGCGTGGAGGCGGAGCCGAAGGGGGGCGGTCAGGAGAGCGCGGCGCGGGCCGTTTCGGCGAGGCGGGCGAAGCCCTCGGGATCGCGCACGGCCAGGTCGGCGAGCACCCGGCGATCGACCGCCACGCCGGCCCGGTCGAGGCCGTGGATGAGCCGGGAGTAGCTCAGCCCGTTCTCCCGGGCGGCGGCCCCGATCCTCATGATCCACAGCGACCGGAACTGCCGCTTCTTCTGGCGGCGGTCCCGATAGGCGAACGCGAGCGAGCGGTCCACCTGCTCCCGGGCGATCCGGTAGCAATTGTGCTTCGACAGGTAATAGCCCTTGGCGCGGGCGAGGATCTTCTTGCGCCGGCGCCGCCGGTGGCTGCCCCGTTTGACTCTCGGCATGTCGAGTCCTCCTCGTCACCGCCGGACCGCGCCCCGGGGGGCGGGCCGGCGCCGGGGCCCGGGCTGGACGGGCATCCCCAGCCGCGGGCCCGATCCGTCAGCGCCGCCCGTAAGGCAGCATCATCTGCACCTGGTCCTTGTCCGCGTCGGAAACGTAGGTGTCGGTGTCGAGCTGCCGGCGGCGCTTCGGCGCCTTCTTCGTCAGGATGTGGCTCTTGTACGCCTTGGAGCGCTTGATCTTGCCGGTGGCGGTGAGCCTGAAGCGCTTGGCCGCTCCCCGGTGCGTCTTGAGTTTCGGCATGTCGTCCTCTTCCTCTTGCGGAGTCAAGGTTCGGCCCGCCGTTCCGAGACCGCGCGACGAGCCCGCTCGATGAACGCCGCCACCGGCATGGCCCCGCAGTCCCCGTGCCGGTGCACCCGCAGCGAGACGGCGTCCTCGCGGGCCTCCCTGGGGCCGACGATCAGCATGTAAGGGATCTTCTCCAGTTCCGCGTCGCGAATCTTGGCGCCCACCTTCTCGGACCGCCGGTCGAGCTCGGCGCGAAGGCCGGCGTCACGCAGCCGCGAGAGGAGGTTCTCGGCGTACTCGGAGACCTTCTCCGACACGGGCAGGATCCGCGCCTGCACCGGCGCGAGCCACACCGGAAACGCGCCGGCGTAGTGCTCGATGAGGATCCCGAAGAAACGCTCGAAGGAGCCGAGAATGGCGCGGTGCACCATGTAGGGGGGCTTGTGCTTGCCGTCCTGATCGACGTAGGAGATGTCGAACCGCCGCGGCAGGTTGAAGTCGAACTGGACCGTCGAGAGCTGCCAGGGGCGGCCGATGGCGTCGACCACCTTCACGTCGATCTTCGGCCCGTAGAAAACGGCCTCGCCCTCGAAACGGCGGGCCTCGAGCCCCCGGCGCTCGAGCGCCTGCACCAAGGCGCTTTCGGCCGCCTCCCACTCCTCGTCGGTGCCCGCGTACTTGTCCCTCTGGCCGGGGTCGCGCACCGACAGCTCGTACCGCGCCTCCTCGAATCCGAAGGCCCGGAAGACCGCTTCGACGAGATCGAGGCAGTCGTCGATCTCGTCGAGCAGCTGGTCCGGACGGCAGAAGATATGCGCGTCGTCCTGGGTGAAGCCGCGCACGCGCAGCAGGCCGGCCAGGGTCCCGGAACGCTCGTAGCGGTACACCGTCCCGAACTCCGCCATGCGGACCGGGAGATCGCGGTAGGAGCGGAGCTGGGAGCGGTACACCATCACGTGGCCGGGACAGTTCATCGGCTTGACGACGAACTCCTCCTCGTCGGCCGTCCGGAGGGTGTACATGTTGTCGCGGTAGTAATCGTAGTGGCCGGAGATGCGGAAGAGTTCGTCCTTGGCCAGGTGCGGTGTGCAGACGAAGACGTAGCCGCGGCGCTCCAGCTCGCCCTGGAGAAACCGCTCGATCTCCCGCCGCACGACCGTGCCCTTCGGATGCCAGAAAACGAGTCCGCTCCCGGCCACCTCCTGGACGGAGAAGAGGTCCAGCTCCCGCCCGAGCCTCCGGTGATCCCGCCGGCGGGCCTGCTCCAGCCGCTCGAGGTGCGCCTCGAGTTCCTCGCGGGTCGGAAAGGCGGTGCCGTAGATGCGCCACAGCATCTCGTTGCGCTCCGACCCGAGCCAGTACGCCCCGGCGACCTTGAGCAGCTTGAAGGCCCCCAGCCGACCGGTGGAGGGCACGTGCGGGCCGCGGCAGAAATCGCGGAAGCCGCCCTGCTCGTAGTAGGAGGCGACCGGCCCGCTCTTCTCGCGGACGAAGTGGACCTTGTAGGGTTCGTCCTCCTCCTCGAACAGCCGGATCGCCTCCTCCTTGGGAACCTCGTGCCTCACGATCGGGAGATCGCGGGCGACGATCTCGGCCATGCGCTGCTCGATCTTCTCGAGGTCCTTTTCGGAGAAGGGCTCGTCCCGCCGGAAGTCGTAGTAGAAGCCGTCCTCGACGGCCGGGCCCTGGGCGATCTTCGCCTCCGGGTAGAGCTCCTTGACCGCCTGGGCCATGACGTGGCTGGTCGAGTGGCGCAGGATCTCCAGCGCGTCGGGGTCCTCCGGCATCACCAACGAGAGGTGGCCGGAGCGGAGGAGAGGACGGTCGAGGTCGACGAGTTCGCCGTCGATCCGGGCGGCCAGAGCCCGATCCCGGCCGGGAAGGTCGTGGTCGGCGGCGATGGCGGCCGGAGTGGTTCCGGCGGGCGCCTGAACCACATCCCCTCCGGGCAGTTGGATCCGCAGCGGCTCGCCTGCCGCCCTGCTCCCGCTCTCGCTCACCGTGGTCTCCGGGAATCCCGACGGCGGGTGGTAGGCGCGGGCGGTATCGAACCGCCGACCTCTACCGTGTCAAGGTAGCGCTCTCCCACTGAGCTACGCGCCTACACCTGCTCTCGAGCACAGAACTCCAGCCCGCCGGTCCAGCCGGCGGCAAGTGCCGCATGCTATCAGCGGGCCGGGGGAGCGTCAAGGCTGGCCCCGGCCGCCGCCGGGGCGGAAGTTGCGCTCCGCTAGGGGTTTCCGATACACTTCCGCGCCTGCTTGCGGTCGCCAACGCCCACGGCCGCCGGGACGCCGGCGGCGCGGGAGGAGTCCCCGCGCATGGATGCCTTGCTCGCGCTGGAAGACGGCCGGGTCTTCCGGGGCCGCGGTCTGGGTGCCGCCGGCGTGGTCACCGGCGAGGTCGTCTTCAACACGGGCCTGACCGGCTACCAGGAGATCGTCACCGATCCCTCGTACCGCGGGCAGATCGTGACGCTGACCGTCCCGCACGTGGGCAACACCGGGGTCAATCCGGAGGATCCGGAATCGGACCGGCCCCAGGTGGCCGGCCTCGTGGTCCGCGCCGCCTCGCGATCCAGCTCTTCGTGGAGGGCCCAGAGCGAGCTGGACCGATACCTCCGGCGCCACGCGGTGCCCGGCTTGGAGGGGATCGACACGCGGGCGCTCACCCGGCACATCCGCTCGGCGGGTGTGCTGCGCGGTTGCCTGTCGACCGGCTCCCTTGCTCCCGAGCAGGCCGTCGAGCGAGCGCGGCAGGCGCCCCGCATCGAGACGCTCGACCTCGTCGGGGAGGTGACCTGCCGGCGGGCGTATTCGTGGAGGGAAGCCGGCGGTCCGCTCATCGAAGCACGCCCGTCGCGCCGGGCCAGCGGGTACCACGTCGTGGCGTTCGATTTCGGGATCAAGCGGAACATCCTGAGGCTGCTCGCCGCCCGCGGATTCCGGATCACCGTGGTGCCCGCCGGGACGAGCGCCGCCGATGCGCTCGCCCTCCGCCCGGACGGGATCTTCCTGAGCAACGGACCGGGGGATCCCGAAGCGTGCGCCGGTCCCACGGCCACGATCCGCGCGCTGGTGGGCAGGATCCCGATCTTCGGGATCTGCCTGGGGCATCAGCTGATCGCGCGGGCTCTCGGAGCGCGCACGTTCAAGCTCAAGTTCGGCCACCGGGGCACGAATCATCCGGTCCGGGAGCAGGCGACCGGCCGTGTCGCCATCACCTCGCAGAACCACGGTTACGCGGTCGACCCGGACACCCTGCCCGCCGAGCTCGAGGTCACCCACGTCAGCCTGTACGACGGGACGGTGGAGGGACTCGCGCATCGCGAGGTCCCCCTCTTCTCGGTGCAGTTCCACCCGGAAGGAGCTCCCGGGCCGCACGACACCTGGGACCTGTTCGATCGGTTCGTGGAGCTGATCGAGAGCGGGAGCCCACTGCCGGCCGCGGCGCCGCCGAGAAGCGCGTAGGGCCTGACGGGGCGGGCCGCCGCGGCGCGGGCCCGGCCGCCGCCTGGAGGAGACCGGATGGCTGATTGGAAGTCCCCGATGCGGGCCGACCCGAGCGAATGGCTCGTGGTCCACGCCTCCGCACCGATCCGCTTCCGCGTGCTCACCGAGCTTCACTCGCTGACGGTCGAGGATCCGAACGTCGCGCGGCTGCGCGAGGAGGTGATGAACTGGCCGCAGGCGAAACGAGAGCTTCGTTACCAGCGGCAGGACGGCAGCTGGGGCGGGCGGATCCACGCCGGCGACCCTCGCAAGGCCGAGCGGTCGACGGAGAAGGTGCTCTGGTCGTTCTACGAGCTGAGCTGGGACCGCGAGGTCAAGGAGATCCGCAAGGCGGCGAAGCTGCTGAAGTCGTTCCTCACGCAGAAGAAGAACCTGCCCCTGTTCGAGTTCGGCAAGCAGGTGAAGCAGGACCCGCTGCGCGAGCGCCACGCCCGGTGGTTTCTCCGGATCGTCGCACTCGGACTTCTCCAACGGGGCGGATGGGGGGAAGAAAAGAAGGTCCTCGACGCGATCGCGGACATCGTCGAACGGGTCAGCGCGTTCGTCGCCGATCCGATCTGCCGGGATCCGGTCGAACACGTCGGCGTCGGCCTGCCTCAGATCCGGCGGGAAGCCCTCCGGGACGGCTACTGCTTCCTCCCGGATCTGTACACGCTGCGGCTGTTCGCGCACTGCCCGGCGCTGTTGAACACGCGCCGGGGGCGGGACGCCCTGAAGAAGATCTTCGATTACATGATGTCCCCCGAGTACCAGTCCCTCGGAGAGGAGATCGGGACGATCCGGACGGTCCGGGGCCCGATGCCGCGCGGCTGGGGTGTCCATTTCAGGTCGATCGACGAGTATGTCAGCAGCGGAACGCTCGACGAGCTGCTCTACCTTCTCGAGCAGTTCGCACGGCTGGGACTGATCAACCGCTACCCCCGGCTGATGGAATACCTCGACTGGCTCCTCGAGCAGCAGGGGAAGGACGGCCGCTGGGACCTCCCCGCGAAGATGTTCGGAGGCAAACCGCTCTTCTCCGCGTGGCTGCGCCTCGACAAGGACTGGAAGAGCCCCACCCGGCGCATCGCCGACGTGACGTTCCGAGTGATGGTGATCCTGAAGTACCAGTGGGAGCGCCAGATGCAGATGCTCGAGCGCGGCGTTGACGTGTATGGCTTGTGAGGCGTTCGCGCCCGCCCCGGCCGCCGGCACCGCGCCGCCCCACCGGCGGCCGACATGGGAAGTCCGGATCGGCGCCGTCCCGATCGGCGGGAACCGACCCATCGCCGTCCAGTCGATGACCACCACTCCCACCGCCGACGCGGAGGCCACGGCCCGTCAGGTGGCGGCGCTCGCCCGCGGCGGGTGCGACATCGTGCGGGTGACGGTCCCTTCGCGGCGGGACGCCGCGGCGCTCCCCAGGATCCGGGAGATCCTCCGGGCGGAGGGGATCTCGGTGCCGCTGGTGGCCGACATCCACTTCACCCCGCGGCTGGCGCTCGAGGTGATCGAGCACGTGGAGAAGGTCCGGATCAATCCGGGCAACTTCGCGGACCGGCGCCGGCTGGACGGCCAGCCCTACGACGAGCGGAACTTCGACCGGGACGCGGCGCGGGCCGCGGAGCTCTTCGCCCCGGTGGTCGACCGCGCGCGCGAGCTCGGGGTCGCGATCCGCATCGGGGTCAACCACGGGTCGCTCTCGGACCGGATGATGCACCGTTACGGCGACACGCCGGAGGGCATGGTCGAGTCGGCCATGGAGTTCGTGCGCGTGGCGGTCGATCGCGGCCACCGAGGGCTGGTCGTCTCGATGAAGGCCTCCAACCCGCAGGTGATGGTTCGGGCCTACCGCTTGCTGGTCGACAGGCTCGATGCCGAGGGCGTCCCGCTACCGGTGCACCTCGGGGTGACGGAGGCCGGAGCGGGGGAGGAAGGGCGCCTGAAGTCGGCGGTCGGCATCGGGACGCTGCTGCAGGAGGGGATCGGGGACACGGTCCGCGTCTCCCTCACCGAAGACCCACTGAACGAGATCCCGGTCGCCCGCGAGCTCGTGCGGCGGTTCGCGCGTCCCCCAGGGCCGTGGGTCCCACCCGAGGCGCCGCCCGCGCGGGCGACGTCGCCGATCGAGATCGGAGGCCGGACCTTCGGCGGCGGGTCCCCCCCGCAGGTGGAAGTCGTCGTCGATGCCGGTGACGCGGCCGCCGTGGCCTCCTGCCTGGAAGCCGGTCCGCCGCCCGACCTCGTGGACGTTGTGGCGAACCCCGGCAGCGGCACGGCCGCGGTCGAGCGGCTCCGGGAGCTGGCCGCCCGGGCGGGAACGGCGCGGGGACTGACGTTGGAGCGGACCGCCTGGCGGGCTCTCGGGGCGGGGGACCCCGTCCTGCGGCAGGCGCTGGGGCTCTGCGACCGGATCGCGCTTCGGGTGGCGGCCGAAGAGGCGGGTCGGGTCGTACGGGAGGAGGCGTGGGCGGACACGCCGCTCCTTCTCCTTCTGGATCTTCCCGGGGACGACGAGGGCGAGTGGGCGGAGAGTTGCCGCACCTTCGCCACCGCCACGGCGGGAGTACGCCCCGGCGTGGCCGTCGGACTGTGGCCGTCGGTTCCTCCGGACCGGTTCGCGCGTGCGCATGGGACCCTGCTCCGCGCCCTCGCGCGGGCGGGACACCGCGCCCCGCTCGTGTTGGCGCTCCCGGCGCCGTCCGGGGAGGAGCCTTGCGTCATGGTCGGTGGGGTGGCCGGGCCCTTGCTGCTGGAGGGCATCGGCGACGCGGTGCGGGCGCCGGCGCAAGGGACCGGTGCGTCACGGACGGCCGAACGGCTGCACGGCCTGCTCCGAGCGGCGAGGCGGCGCCTGGAGCGCGCGGAGTACATCGCCTGCCCGTCCTGCGGGCGGACGCTGTTCGACCTCGAGCGCACCACGGAACGCGTTCGGAAGGTCACCGGCCATCTCAAGCTCCGGATCGCCGTGATGGGCTGCATCGTGAACGGTCCCGGAGAGATGGCGGACGCCGACTACGGCTACGTAGGGTGGGGGCCGGGGAAGGTGGCTCTGTTCGCCGGACGCGAGCTGGTCGAAAAGGACATCCCTTCGGAGCAGGCCCCCGAGCGCCTGGTGGCTCTCATCCGGAGCCGCGGGGACTGGACCGACCCGCCCGCGGGTGGGGCGCGATGACAGCCTGACCGGATTCGCGCCGCCGGTCCGGTCCCTCTGACCGGCGCCCCCGCGCGCCGGCGCCGGGCGAGCCCCCGGATCTCACGTCTTTTCAATTCGTTGGAATTCGATCCGGTCTGGCACCGGTCTTGTATTACGAGCCGGCGGACGCAACGAACCAACGCTGGGGCGACGCAAAGGGCGCACCCAGAAAAGGACGACGAGCCTCTCTCCACACAAAACCCTCTCCTCTCGGGACCTCCGCACCCCTGGGGCCCTGGCGATCCGGCCGGGGCCCCGATTTTTTGTGCGCCGGGAAACGTGCCGCGCGCTGCGCCAAGGGCCTGCCGGGCGGGGAGACGGTCCGGGAGCGTCCGCCCGTGACCGGACATCGGTCCGAGCGCCTCGCTTTTCAACGGGTTCGCGACGGCGGTGCGCCGTTTCGGGCGCACGCCGGTCCCTTGCGCGGTCCATCGGCTGCCGGCGCAAGAGCCCGTTTCGCGTCCGAACTCTCCCCGGAAGGCCGTCCGACAACTTCCGAGCGCGCCGCACGCCAAGCGCGGTGGACGGAGTTCGGCCGGCGACCGGGGGTCGTAGCCGGCCGCAGGGGCGGCAGCCTCGAGAAAGCCCTGCCCGCCTCGCGGCAGCCGCCACCCCGGGGCGGTCGGACCACCGCGGGATGCCGGCCCTTGACCGGACGCGGGGGGGTAGGATTGCCTCGTCGGGCCGCGATTCGAACGGCTGGAAAGGGGGACTGATGATCAGGAGGACCAATCGTCCGCTCGTCATGGCTGCGCTTCTCGCAGGAGTCGCCGCAGTGTCGTCGATCCCGTACGCCGGAGCGGACAGCGTCAAGGACATCATTCTCGCAGAGGTGGACCCGGGAGGAACGAACGGCACCGTCGTCAGCTATCACGACGAGCTGACGCCGGAACAGGAAGCGCAGTTCGCGTCCAACAAGGAAGCCGGCCTCGGCTACTTCATATCGCCCGTCGCCACGGTGACCCGTACGTCGGGCGGTGTCCGGTACGCCGAGACGACGAAGATCTTCATCGTTCCGCTGGATGGCGGGGCGGTCGTCGTACCGTTGTCGGTCAAGTGCACGCATTCCGGCTGCACGCAGGCCTCTAGCCCCGCGGGTTGCGGTCCCACGAAGATCGACGGGCAGCCGGCCTGTAGCGGCGCCTCGTGCAGTGGCGATGGGTGCGGGGCCCAAGACCCCAGTTGCTCGAAGGTCGAGAGCACCGACCGGAGATCCTTCTTGATGTTCGGGTCGGTCTAGGAGATCGGCCGCCGCGCCGGCGGCCTCTCCGCTGGGCAGGGCTCCGGAGGCCTCCGTCAATCTTCTTTGCGCTCGTAGAAGCGGGTGTGCTCCTTGACGAAGTAGAGCGGAATGGTCCGTGTCGGACCGTTGCGTTGCTTGGCGATGATCAGCTCCGCCTGACCTTCGTATTCCGCCTTCTTCTCGGGCTTTTCGTACACCTCCCGCCGGAAGATGAACATGACGACATCGGCGTCCTGCTCCAGCGAGCCCGACTCCCGGAGATCGGAGAGCTGGGGGCGGTGGTCGTCCTTGCGCTGCTCCGGAGCTCTCGACAGCTGGGACAGGGCGATCACCGGGACGTTCAGCTCCTTGGCGATGCTCTTCAGCGCCCGGCTGATCTGCGAGACCTCTTGCTGGCGGGATTCCGAACGCCGCTCCGAGCGCATCAGCTGGAGATAGTCGATCACCAGCAGGTCCAGCCCGCGATCGGCCGCGAGCTTGCGCGCCTTCGCGCGGATCTCCATCGGGGTCAGGCCCGGGGTGTCGTCGATGAAAAGCGCGCTCCTCGCGAGGGCCTCGTAGCACACGGTGACCTTGTCCCACTCCTCGCTCGACAGGTTCCCGGTGCGAAGTTTGTGGGAGTCGATCAGTCCCTCGGCCGCCAGCATCCGGAAGAAGAGCTGGTGGGCCGGCATCTCCATCGAGAAGATCCCGACGACCGCACCCTCGTGGACGGCGGCGTGCTGGGCGAAGTTGAGCGCCAGAGCCGTCTTGCCCATCGACGGTCTGGCCGCGAGGATGATGAGGTCGCCTCGCTGGAACCCGGACGTGCAGTAGTCGAGCGACCGGAAACCGGTGGACAGCCCCGTGACGAGCTGTCGCTTCTCCGACAGCTCCTCGAGGACGCGGATCCCCTCGGCCGCGACGCGCTCGATCGCCTGGAACCCGCCCCGGCGGCTCGCATCGGCCAGGGCGAACAGCCGTCCCTGCATCTGATCGATGAGTTCGGCCGCGGGGATCCGGGCCTCCGCCGCGCGCTGCCGGAGGTCTTCCGCGGCACCGAGGAGCTGGCGCAGCAACGACCGGTCGCGAACGATCCGGGCGTACGTGCCGACGTTGGTGGTCCGGGGCAGCCCGTCGATGAGCGACGCCACGTAGGCGGCGCCGCCCGCCTTCTCGAGCACTCCCTCGCGCTCCAGCTCGGCGCGGACGGTGACCGGATCGATCGCCTCCGACCGGGAGGCCAGCGAGACCATCGCCCGGAAGATGAGCCGGTGCGACACCCGGTGGAAGTCGTCGGGGGTGAGCAGCTCGAGGGCGGTGTCCAGGGCCCTCGGCTCGATCAGCACGGCTCCCAGGACGGCTCGCTCGGCATGCTCGTCCCAGGGCAGCGCCGGCGTGTCCGGCTCGATACGGCCTGCGCGCAGCGGTTCGGTCATGGCATCGCTCGTCGGACGGCGGTCCGGGATTCTCGCGCCCCTGTGGACCGGCGGGACGTCCATCTTACAATGGAGGTGTCGGGTGGAGTCGGCGAGAGGATCGCTGCGGGCCCCTGGCCCGCGGAGGAAAGTCCGGACTCCACAGGGTAGCGCGCTGGGTAACGCCCAGGCGGGGTGACCCGACGGAAAGTGCAACAGAGAGCAGACCGCCAGCGG
>RFHH01000090.1 GCA_003696075.1 Acidobacteriota bacterium | reverse complement strand
GCCATGCTGGCGAGGAACTCGGCGTTGGTCTTGGCCCGGCGCAGGCGGTCGAGGAGCAGTTCCATGGCCTCCACCGAGTTCATCTGGTCGAGCGCCTTCCTCAGCACCCAGATCCGGCGCAGGTCCTCCGGCGGAATGAGGAGCTCTTCCTTGCGCGTTCCGGAGCGCGCCACGTCCATGGCCGGGAAGACCCGGCGGTCGCTCAGCTCCCGGTCGAGGTGGATCTCCATGTTGCCGGTGCCCTTAAACTCCTCGTAGATCACCTCGTCCATGCGGGAGCCGGTGTCGATGAGCGCGGTGGCGAGGATGGTGAGCGAGCCGCCCTCCTCGACCTTCCGGGCCGTCCCGAAGAACTTCTTCGGGCGCGCCAGGGCGGCGGCGTCGATACCCCCGGACAGAATCTTGCCGCTGGCCGGCTGCACGGCGTTGTAGGCGCGCGCGAGCCGGGTGATCGAGTCGAGAAGGATCACGACGTCCTTCCGGAACTCCACCAGCCGCTTGGCGTGCTCCAGCACGATCTCGGCGACCTGGACGTGACGGGAGGCCGGCTCGTCGAAGGTCGAGGCGACGACCTCGCCCTTGACCGTCCTCTCCATGTCGGTCACCTCCTCGGGCCGCTCGTCGATCAGGAGCACGATGAGGACCGTCTCGGGATGGTTCTCGGCGATCGCGTGGGCGATCGCCTGCAGGAACATCGTCTTCCCGGTCCGCGGGGGGGCGACGATCAGCCCGCGCTGCCCCTTGCCGATCGGGGCGAGCAGGTCGATGACCCGGCCGGTGAGGTTCTCAGGGGTGGTCTCCATCCGAAGCTGCTCGTCGGGATGCCACGGCGTGAGCGATTCGAAGTCTCCCTGCCGCCGAGCCTCCGCGACCGGCAGGTCGTGGAGCTGCTCGACGTCCTGGAGGGCGAAGTAGTTCTCGTTGCGGCGCGGTGGCCGGAGCGGCCCACTGACGAGATCCCCGGTCGCCAGGCGGTACTTCCGGATCAGACCTGGCGAGACGTAGATGTCGTCCGGCCCGGGCAGATACGAGTGCTCCGGGGA
This sequence comes from Acidobacteriota bacterium, assembly GCA_003696075.1. Classification (NCBI taxonomy): domain Bacteria; kingdom Pseudomonadati; phylum Acidobacteriota; species Acidobacteriota bacterium. Next base: position 10,363 of record RFHH01000090.1, on the reverse strand, counting down.
GCGAAGGAAGCCGTACCCCTCGGGGAGCCTTTCGAGGACGCCCCGCGCGACGACCTTCTCCTGCTGCCGGATCCGCGCCGCGAGCACGCGCTGCACGAGCTCCTGCTTGCGGTACCGGTGCACCCCGTTGATGCGCAGCGCCCGCGCCATCTCGGCCAGCTTCGAGATTTCCATTTCCTTCAGTTCTTGCAGGATCATCGGACTCCCTTCGCGGGTGCGCCCCCGAGGCCCCGCGCATCCTCCAATCCGCCGAGCACGAGCCGCGCGAGCTCGGCGAGCCCTTCACCGGTGCGCGCCGAGGTCAGCAGAACCGGCGTTTCCGGTGGCAGTCCGAGCGCGGCGCGCGCCCGCGCGGACGCCCGCGCCCTGGCCGCCGCCCGCAGCTTGTCGCCTTTCGTCAGCACGACCGCAGACCTCACGCCGCGGGCTTCGAGCGCATCGCGGAGCAGCCTGTCCAGCGAGGTCGGTTCGTGCCGGGCGTCGACGAGGTGGATCGCCAGCCGCAGGCTCTCCCGCCCGTCGAGATAGGATTCGACGAGGCGGGACCAGGCCCGCCGCATCCTCTCCGGAACCCGAGCGTAGCCGAACCCGGGCAGATCCACCAGATAGAACCTCCGGTCCACCGCGTAGAAGAAGATCTCGCGGGTCCTGCCCGGCGTCTTGCTCACCCGCGCCAGGCCGGCGCGGCCCAGCAACCGGTTCAGCAGGCTCGACTTGCCCACGTTCGACCGCCCGCAAAGGGCGAACTCGGGCAGCCCGTCCCGGGGGAAGTCCCCGGGACGCGCCGCGACGTGCGCGAGACGAACCTCCTTCGCCCTGATCCCAGCCATGGAAGCGTTTCCGCCGGGCCGCCGGGTCTTCCTGCGGCAGGCCCGGCCCGTTCACATCGGCGGCGCGGCCTCGGCCTCGCCCGGCGTGGCCAGCAGCGGGAGCGAGGCGGGCGGGCGCTCGAGCGCCCGCGGAAGCACCTCGTCCAGATGCTCGACGAGGACGATCTCGACCGACTGGAGAACGTCCTCCGGAATCTCCGCCAGGTCCTTCTCGTTTTCGCGGGGAAGAAGGACCGTCTTGACCCCGCAGCGGTGGGCGGCCAGGACCTTCTCCTTGATGCCGCCGACCGCGAGCACCCTTCCCCGAAGCGTGATCTCCCCGGTCATCGCCACTTCCGCGCGCGCGGGGATTCCGGCCAGCAGCGACACCAGCCCCGTCGCCAGCGCCACCCCGGCGGAGGGGCCGTCCTTCGGAATCGCGCCCTCCGGCACGTGGATGTGGAGGTCGGTCCGGCGGAGCGCGCCGGGGTCGATACCGAGTTCGGCCGCGCGCGAGCGGACGTAGGTCAGCGCCGCCCGCGCCGACTCCTGCATGACGTCGCCGACCTGCCCGGTCACGACCAGGCGCCCCCGCCCCGGCACCGCCGAGGCCTCCGGCACCAGCACGTCCCCGCCGGCAGGCGTCCAGGCGAGGCCGATCGCGGCGCCCACCCCCGCCCGGAGCCGCCTTTCCGGCGAGAGGTAGCGGGGGGCGCCCAGAAGGTCGGCCACCGCCGCGGCCGTCACCTCGAACCGCCCGCGCCACTCCTTCTCGACGAGGCCGCGCGCCAGCTTCCGGCAGACGCGGGCGATCTCACGCTCGAGCTGGCGGACGCCGGCCTCCCTCGTGTAGCGGTCGATGATCGTCTCCAGCGCCTCGTCGGTGAACGTCACGCCCCGGCGCGCCAACCCCGCGGCGTCGAGCTGGCGGGGGACGAGATAGCGCCGGGCGATCTCCCGTTTCTCCGCGAAGGTGTATCCGGCGATCCGGATCACCTCCAGGCGGTCGAGGAGCGCCGGCGGGATCGAGTGCGTGACGTTGGCCGTGGCGATGAAGAAGACGTGGCTGAGGTCGAACTCGACGTCGAGGTAGTGATCGAGGAAGGCGCTGTTCTGCTCGGGGTCGAGGGCCTCCAGCAGCGCCGCCGACGGGTCGCCGCGGAAGTCCACCGACATCTTGTCGAGCTCGTCGAGGAGGAACACCGGGTTGCACGTCCCGGCCTTCCGCAGCATCTGGATCAAGCGCCCGGGGAACGCCCCCACGTAGGTGCGCCGGTGGCCGCGGATCTCGGCCTCGTCCCGCACTCCGCCGAGCGACAGCCGGACGAACTTGCGGCCCGTGGCCCGTGCGATCGACCGCGCGAGCGAGGTCTTCCCCACCCCCGGGGGGCCCACGAAGCAGAGGATCGTCCCCTGGCGCTTCCTCGGGGCGAGCTTCCGCACCGCCAGGTGCTCGAGGATGCGCTCCTTGACCCGCTCGAGCCCGAAGTGATCGCTCTCGAGCACGCGCCGGGCCCGGGCCAGGTCCCGCCGCTCCGGCGAGCGGCGGTGCCAGGGCACCGAGAGAAGCCAGTCGAGATAGGTCCGCGAGACGGTCGCCTCGGCCGACACGGGGGGCATCGCCTCGAGCCGCCGGACCTCCTCCAGCGCTTTCCGGCGGGCCTCGTCCGGCATCCGCGCCTCGTCGATCCGCCGCCGGAGCTGCTCGAACTCGTTCTCGCCGCCGCGGCCCAGCTCCTGCTGGATCGCCCGGATCTTCTCCGACAGGTAGTACTCCCGCTGGGCCTTCTCCAGCCGCTTGCGGACCTGCCCGTCGATCTTCCGGTCGAGCTCCGCCTTGTCCAGCTCCGCCTCGAGAACCCGAACGAGCCGCTCGAGGCGCTCGAGCACGGACAGCCTCTCGAGCAGCTCCTGCCGCACCTCGGCGGCGACCGGGAGATGGGCGGCGATGGTGTCGGCCAACCGGCCCGGGTCGCGCACCTTCAGCATCGGAAGCAGGTTCTCGGGACCCAGGTCGGGCCGGCACGCGACGTAGCTCTCGAACAGCCGCGACACCTCCCGCACCAGTTTCGGCACCCCCGGCGCGCCCGCCGCCCGATCCTCGACCGGCTCCACCTCCGCCTGCAGGTAGCCGTCGGGGGATCGCGTCATCGCGAGAGCGCGGGCCCGGCAGATGCCCTCGACCAGCACGCGGACGTTCCCTCCCGCCACGTGGAGCGACTGGACGACGGCGCCGATCGTTCCCAGGGAGTGAATCTCGTCGGGACCCGGGTTCTCGACCGCGGCGTCACGCTGGCAGGCGAGGAACAGGCGCTTGCCCGACGCCGCGGCCCTCTCGAGAGCCTTGAGCGAGGCGGGCCGCCCGACGACGAAGGGGACCATCGTCTTCGGAAAGACGACGGCTTCCCTCAGCGGCAGCGTGGGCAGAGTCTCGATGCGCGTGGCGGCCATCGCTCTCCGGCGCGCGCAGCGCGCGGCCGTTCATCGTGGTGGATCGGCGGCCGGCGCGTCAACCGGCTTTCTCGATCAGCCGCAGCCCGCCGCTCTTCTCGCTCGACTTCTCCACCAGATCCTCCGTGATCGTCAGCTCCCGGCGCTTCGGCGAGGAGGGGATCTCGTACATGTAGTCGAGCATGAGCTCCTCGAGGATGAGCCGCAGGCCCCGCGCCCCGATCTTCCGCTTCATCGCCTGGCGCGAGATCGACTCCAGCGCCTCCTGCGTGAAGTTCAGCTTGACATCCTCGAACTCGAAGATCTTCTGGTACTGCTTCACGAGCGCGTTCCGCGGCTCGGTCAGGATCCGCACGAGGGCGTGCTCGTCGAGGTCGTCGAGGGGCGCGATGACCGGCAGGCGGCCGACGAACTCGGGAATCAGCCCGAACTTGACCAGATCCTCCGGCTGGCAGTGCTTGAGCGTCTCCAGCCGCGTCTTCTCCTTGGCGCTCTTGATCTCGGCCTTGAAGCCGAGGGTCTTCTGGCCGAGCCGCGTTTCGATGATCTTGTCCAGGCCGACGAAGGCGCCGCCGCAGATGAACAGGATGTTGGTCGTGTCGATCGGGATGAAGTCCTGGTGCGGGTGCTTGCGCCCGCCCTGGGGCGGGACGTTGGCCACCGTCCCCTCGAGGATCTTCAGCAGCGCCTGCTGCACGCCCTCACCCGAGACGTCCCGGGTGATCGAGGGGTTCTCCCCCTTCCGGGCGATCTTGTCCACCTCGTCGATGTAGATGATCCCGCGCTGGGCCTTCTCCACGTCGTTGCCGGCGGCCTGCAGCAGCTTGAGGAGAATGTTCTCCACGTCCTCGCCGACGTAGCCGGCCTCGGTGAGGGTGGTGGCGTCGACGATCGCGAACGGAACGCTGAGCATCCGCGCCAGCGTCTGGGCGAGCAGCGTCTTGCCGGTTCCCGTCGGCCCGACGAGGAGGATGTTCGACTTCTGCAGCTCGACGTCGTCCTTGCGCCGCGACAGCTCCAGCCGCTTGTAGTGGTTGTACACCGCCACGGCGAGCTTCTTCTTCGCCAGCTCCTGGCCGATGACGTACTGGTCGAGGAACTCCTTGATCTCGGTCGGCTTGGGAAGGCGCGACTCCAGCGCCCCCTCGTCCGGCTCCTGCTCCTCGGCGATGATGTCGAGGCAGATGTCGACGCACTCGTCGCAGATGTAGACCGTGGGCCCGGCGATGAGCTTGCGCACGTCCCGCTGGCTCTTGTTGCAGAAGGAGCAGCGCAGCTCGCCGTCGCCCCTGTTACCGCTTTTCTTCTTGCCGGCCATGGCTATGACTCCTGGTTGCAGCCGGTCTGTCGGGCTTTCTGGCTCAACCGCGCCGTTCGATGACCTGGTCGATCAAGCCGTACTCCTTCGCCTCCTCCGCCGTCAGGAACTTGTCGCGATCGGTGTCCTTCCTGATCTTGTCCATGTCCTGGCCGGTGTGCCGCTGGAGGATCTCGTTCAGCCGGTCCCTCAGACGCAGGATCTCCCTCGCCTGGATGTCGATGTCCGCCGCCTGGCCCTGCACGCCGCCGAGCGGCTGGTGAATCATGATACGCGAATTCGGCAGCGCCGACCGCTTCCCCTTGGTTCCGGCCGCGAGCAGGACCGCCGCCATCGAGGCGGCCTGCCCGACGCACATCGTGGCGATGTCCGGCTTGACGAACTGCATCGTATCGTAGATTGCCAGACCCGCCGTGACCGAGCCACCGGGGCTGTTGATGTAGATGCTGATGTCCCGATCGGGGTCTTCCGCCTCGAGGAACAGCAGCTGGGCGATGACGACGTTGCTCACCTGGTCGTCGATCGGGCTCCCGATGAAGATGATGTGGTCCTTCAGCAGGCGGGAGTAGATGTCCCACGCCCGCTCCCCACGGGCGGACTGCTCGACGACGATCGGGATCAGCGGCATGGTCGGGCTCGGCCTCCTTGTCCGTAAGTCCTAGGAAATATGGGATTTGTCATAGAGCCAGTCAAGCGTGCGGCGCTGCCGCAGCGAGGCGGTCAGCTCCGCCAACCGCCCGTCCTGCTTCATCTTGCGCTCCAGCGCCGCGGGGCTCTGCCCCGTTTCGCGAGCGATCGCGGCCACGGCGGAGCGGACCTCTTCCGGGTCCGGTTCGATCCCCTCCGCGCGCGCGATCGCCTCGAGGAGGATGCGTTCGCTGACGGAGCGCCGCGCTTCCTCCCTCTGCTCCTCGACCACCTTGTCCCAGTCGACGTCCATCTTCTCCGGATCGAGGCCGCGCGCGCTCAGCTCCCGCCCGAGGGCGGCCAGGCGCTGCTGCAGCTCCCGCTCCACGAGCCGGCCGGGCACCTCGAAGGGGTTCCGGGCCAGCAGCATGTCCAGCAGGCGCCGGCGCGCCACGCGCTCGGCCTCCTGCTCTCTCACCCGCGTGAGCGCCTCCCTGATCCGGCCCTTCAGTTGCTCCAGCGTTTCGACCCCCTCGCCGACGGACCGGGCGAACTCGTCGTCCAGCGAAGGAACCTCCTTCTGGAGGACGTTCCGGACCGACCCCTTGAAGTAGACGACCTTGCCCCGGAGCCGCTCGTCCGGGTGGTCGTCGGGGAAACGGACCTCGAAGGTGAAGCTGTCCCCGGCGACGCGCCCCGACAGCGCCCGCTCGAACTCCGGCGGGTTCTCCTTGGCCCCGAGCTCCACCAGCCGGGTCGAGCGGGGAACGACGGGCGCCCGCCCCAGCTCCGCCCCCTCGACGTCGATCTCCACCAGATCCCCCGCGCGGCTGGGCCGGCCCTCCACCGGGACGGTCTTCGTGCGGGCCGCGCGGAGCGCCTCCAGCTCCCGCCGGACGTCCTCGTCGGTCACCTCGACCGCCGGTTTGGAGACGGTGAGCCCGACGTAGTCCTTCGGCTCCACCCGGGGCATGACCTCGAAGGTGACGGCGAACCGGTAGGGCTCCCCTTCCCGGGCAGGCTGCGGTCCGCCCTCCCCTTCCCCCGCTTCGAGGTGGACAGTCTCGTCGATCGGCTCGAGACCTTCGCGCCGCAGCGCTTCCCACGTGAACTTCTGGACGATCCGCTCCCCTACCCGCTCGGGAAGCCCCTGCCCGTAGCGCAGGCGCACCACGTCGAGAGGGGCCTTGCCCGGGCGGAACCCGGGGATGCGCGCCTCGCGGCGCAGCTCGCGGAGCGTCCGGTCGAACACCGCCTGGACGTCGCTCGCGGGGACTTCGACCGCCAGCCGTTTCCTCACCGCCGACAGGTCGGTTCGTTCCGTTTTCATGCGACCTCGCCCCGGGCCTTTCTCAGGCCCGGTCCGGTGACAGTTTGGCCCAAGATCGCCGCCGCCGCCCGTGCCGGGGGCGGTCCGGTGCGCACCGGTTCGCAGAGCGGGGAAGCGGGCCGCCGGCTGGTGCGAAAGGGGGGACTCGAACCCCCACGGCCATGCGGCCACGAGATCCTAAGTCTCGCGCGTCTACCAGTTCCGCCACTTTCGCCCAGGGAACTCCGGCACGGGACGGCCGCGGCGACGCCCCCGGGCCTCCGCCGGGCCTCGGCAACTGCCGGCGATGGTGAGCCGCCAGGGACTCGAACCCCGAACCCGCAGATTAAGAGTCTGCTGCTCTACCAGTTGAGCTAGCGGCCCATCGATCGAACGCCGCCCGCGCGGGACCCGACGTCCCGCGTCCACCCGGACGGCGGCGTCATTATAGGACCGAGCATGCCCCCGGCAACCGGCGCGCCGGTTGCCGCCCCGGCCGGGGGCGCGGATACTGGCGCGCCCTTGCGGCGGAGGGACCCGATGGTCTCGGAAGCGGAGTGGGACGTCGTCGGCCTCGGCAACGCCATCGTCGATCTTCTGGTCAGGGTCGACGAGCCGCGGCTGGCGGAACTCGGACTGGCCAAGGGGACGATGTCCCTCGTGGACGAGGCGGAGGCGGTTCGCCTCACGGAGCGCTTTCCGGGCGCCGTCACCTGTTCGGGCGGCTCGGCGGCGAACACGATGGCCGGGGTGGCCTCCCTCGGCGGCCGCGCCGCCTACATCGGCAAGGTGCGGGAAGACGATCTCGGCCGCGCGTTCGCCGAGGACATCCGCCGGGCCGGGGTCCATTTCGCCACACCGCCGGCGGCGGAGGGGCCCGCCACCGCCCGCTGCATCGTCCTCGTCACCCCGGACGGGCAGCGGACGATGCAGACCTTCCTGGGAGCCTCGACCGGCCTCGGTCCCGGTGACGTCGACGAGCGGCTGGTGCGCGCGTCCCGGGTGACCTACCTCGAGGGATACCTTTGGGATCCCCCGCAGGCGAAGGAGGCGTTCGTCACCGCCGCGCGGGCGGCCCACGAAGCGGGGCGCCTCGTCGCCCTGAGCCTGTCCGACCCGATCTGCGTGGAGCGGCACCGCGACTCCTTCCGCGACCTCGTCGGCGGCCACGTGGACGTCCTGTTCGCCAACGAGGAGGAGATCCGCTCGCTGTTCGAGACGGACAGCTTCGACGAGGCGGCCGCCCAGGCGGCCGCCACCTGCCGGATCGCCGCGCTGACCCGCGGGCCGCGGGGCTCGGTCGTGCTCTGGGAGGGGACCCGGCACGACATACCGGCGGAGCCGGTGCCGGAGGTCGTCGACACCACCGGCGCCGGCGATCTGTACGCGGCGGGGTTCCTGTACGGGCTGACGCGTGGCTGGGACGCGGAGCGCTGCGGCAGGCTCGGAGGACTCGCGGCGGCGGCGGTGCTCGGCTCGCTCGGTGCGCGCCCGGGCCGCACGCTCGCCCCCCTCGCGTCGAGGATGCAGCGGTGAGCGGGCGGGGCGCGGCGCGCGCCGGGGCGAGTGAAACGGAGCCGAGGCCGCCCGGCCCGGAGGCGGTCGAGGAGGCGCGGGAGCGGCTCCGCGGACTGGTCCGCGAAACGCCGGTGTTGACGAGCTTCGGCCTCGACACCCTCGCGGGAGCCCGCCTCTTCTTCAAGTGCGAGAACTTCCAGCGCGTGGGGGCGTTCAAGTTCCGCGGCGCGGCGAACACGCTCTGGCAGCTCGACCGTTCGCGGCTGCGCGCCGGCGTGGCGACGCACTCCTCGGGGAACCACGGCGCCGCTCTCGCCCTCGCCGCCCGGCTCCGCGGGGTGAAGGCCTACGTGGTGATGCCGGAGGACGCCCCCGAGGTGAAGAAGGCCGCGGTCCGCGGATACGGGGCCGAGATCCGTTTCTGCGGCCGCGCCATCGAGTCGCGGCAGGAGACGCTCGACGCCCTGGTGGCGGAGACCGGCTGCTATCCGGTGCACCCCTACAACGATCCGCGGATCGTCGCCGGACAGGGGACCGTGGGCCTCGAGCTTCTCGAGCAGGTGCCCGATCTGGACGTGATCGTGGCTCCGATCGGGGGCGGCGGCCTGATCAGCGGCATCGCGCTCGCCGCCGCGGAACGGGGGGTCGCGGTGGTGGGAGCCGAGCCCAGCGGCGCCGACGACGCCTACCGCTCGCTGGCCACGGGGCGCCTCCAGGGCAACCGCGACCCGCGCACCGTCGCGGACGGCCTCCTCGCTCCGATCGGGCCGCTGACCTTCGCCGTCATCCGGAGCCACGTCCAGGAGATCCTGACCGTCGGGGACGAGGACATCGTCCGCGCCATGCGTCTGATCTGGGAGAGGCTCAAGGTGGTGGCCGAACCGTCAGCCGCCGTGCCGCTGGCGGCGGTGCTCGCGCATCCGGATCGGTTCGCCGGCCGGCGTGTGGGGATCGTGATCAGCGGCGGGAACGTCGACCTGGACCGCCTCCCCTGGGCTCGGCGCTAAGCCCCCTCCGCGCGGCTCGACCGAGGCTCGAGCACCGCTTCGAGGAGCCGGCGCACGGCCTCGCCCTCCTCCTCCGAGCGTCCGGCGAGATCGCGTGCCGCGGCGCCGATCGACTCGAGCTGGGCCGCGTACTCGCGGCACGCCGCGCAGCGCGCGAGGTGGTCGGCGACCGCCGCCGCCCCGGGAACGGGCTCGCCGCCATCCGAGGCGAGCCGCCGCGCCACGGCCTCGCAGGTGAGATCCCCCCTCGTGTCCGCACCCCCCTCCCCGGCATCCCTCTTCGACCTCATCGCCGCATCTCCCTCCCGCTCACGCCCCTCCGCCCGCCCCGCGCGGGCCGCGGACGCCGTGCGCCTCCAGGTACTCGCGCAGCCTGTTCCTCGCCCGAAACAGGAGCACACCAACGTGAGTCCCGGAAACCTGGAGAATATTACAGATCTCGCCGGTGGTGAATCCGTGGACCTCGCGGAGGAGGAAGGCCATCCGCTGCTTGAACGGCAACTCCGCCAACCCCCGCTCGACGAGTTCGACGATCTCCGCCGCGTAGACGTCCGCGTCCGCCGGCCGCGGCGGGCGCTGCCAGGACCCGTCCGGCGCGAACCGCTGCGCGACCGTCTCGTCGATCGGATCCTCGCGGTCGTTCCGCGCCGCCTCCCGCTGCGATTGAGCGAGCTTGTGGTAGAGGATCCCGAACAGGAAGGTCCGCACGTGGGAGCGGCCCTCGAAGTGGGCCGCGCGCTCGACGAAGGCGGCCAGCGTCGCCTGAGCGACGTCCTCGGCCCGCTGGGCGTCCAGCCCGGCGGCGCGCGCCGCGCGGAGGATCTGCGGCAGGTACGCCTCGGCCACCTCCCGCAGCGCTTCGGGGTCGCGCGCGCGCAACCTGGCGACGAACTCCGGTCCGGAGAACCGGCCGCCGGATCGCCGCGACCGTGAGCTCATACTTCGCCGCGCCTCCCGCCGGCCGTTGCTGCGCGGGCGGCGTGTGCTCGGGACGGCCAACGGCTCGCCTTTCGGTGAGGCGTCGTTCCGCCCGCATCCCGGATCCTAGCCCCGCGGCTCCGGAGCGGCAAACACGGCTCCGGACACTGTAAGAAAACCCCGCGCCCGCCGACTCACAACTCGGGGGCGGCCGTGCGCCGGCCGGCCCGGCGCCGCCGCCGGCCGCGACCCCGCCGAGGACGAGACGATGGAACGGATCGACGTGCGTTCGGCTGGACGAGATCTGCTCGACAAGCTCCGTCAGGCGCAGGATCGGGATCGGTATCGGGAGCAGCACTGGACGGGGAGTTTCGAGGACTACCTGGCGATCGTGCGCGAGCAGCCG
>RFHH01000089.1 GCA_003696075.1 Acidobacteriota bacterium | reverse complement strand
TCAACTCCGCGATCGAGATCGATCTGACCGGGCAGGTCTGCGCCGACTCGATCGGCACGAAGATCTACTCCGGCTTCGGCGGGCAGGTGGACTTCATCCGCGGGGCGGCGCGGTCGGAGGGGGGCAAGCCGATCATCGCCCTCCCCTCCACCGCCCGCGGCGGGGAGGTGTCGCGCATCGTTCCGGTGCTGCGCCGCGGGGCGGGCGTCGTGACCACGCGGGCCGACGTGCACTACGTCGTCACCGAGCACGGGGTGGCGCAGCTGTTCGGCTGCACGCTCAAAGAGCGCGCCCGCCGGCTGATCGCCGTCGCCGACCCGCGCTTCCGGGAGGATCTCGAGCGCGCCGCCTACGAGCGGCGGCTGCTCCCGTGACGGCCCGGCCGACGCTCTTCGATCCGGAGCGGGCGCGCCGGGACGCGGCCCGGCTCGCCCGCCGCGACCCGCTCTGCCGCCGCCTCGCCGACCTGTACGGCCCCGCGCGCCTGCGGCCCCGCCGCCCCGGCGGAGCGTTCGCCTACCTGGTGAGGGTCGTCCTCTACCAGCAGCTCGCCCTCCCGGCGGCCGCGGCGATCCACGAGCGGCTCGCCGCCCGCCTCGGCGGCCGCCCGCCCGACGCGGCCTCGCTGTTGCGGCTCGGCGAGAGCGGGCTGCGGGAGTGCGGCGTGTCGAGGCCGAAGGCGCGCGCACTGCTCGCGCTGGCGGAGGCCGTGGCGTCGGGCGAGCTGCGCCCTCGCGGCCTCGCACGCCTTTCGGACGAGGAGATCGAGCGAAGGCTGGTGGCGATCCCCGGAATCGGACCCTGGTCGGCGGCGATCTTCATGCTGTTCCACCTCGGGCGGCGGGACGTCTTCCCCGCCACCGACCTCGGCCTGCGCGCCGCCGCCGCCATGCTGGCCGGGGAGAAGGAGCCCTGGTCTCCCGCGCGCCTCGCCTCGCGGGCCGAGGCGTGGCGGCCCTGCCGGTCGACCGCGGCATGGTGGCTGTGGCGCCACCGCTCCGGCACGATACCCGGGTTGCGCTGACCGGCCCGGCTCGGAGGACTCGCGGGACATCGAACGGGACAGCCCGGGACCCCGTTCGGGAGCCGGCCCGCCGTCCCGGCCGGCCGAGGTCTGGCCGGGCAGCCCCGCGCCCGCGGAGCCTCGCGGGCGGCCAGGGCGCGCGCCACGCGGTCGATCGGATCGCCGGGCCTCCCGGCCGGGGACGGGCGCGGGCGCCACCGGCGCGCCGGCGCGGCGCCCCCCGAGGGGCTCGTGAACGATCCGGGTGAGGAGGCAGAGATGGACCGCTCGCAAGCTGAGGCGATCCTCCGGGAGTGGACGAAGAGCGAAGCGCTGCTGCGCCATGCGCGAAGCGTCGAGCTGGTGATGCGAGCGCTGGCGCGCCGGTACGGCGAGGACGAAGAGCAGTGGGGGATCGCCGGCCTGCTCCACGACGCCGACTACGAGGCGTTCCCCGAGGAGCACCCGGCGCGGATCGTGGCGAGGCTGCGCGAACTCGGAGAGGAGGATCTCGCCCACGCCGTCAGCGCGCACTACACGAAGTGGGGCGTCGAGCCGCGCACCCTGCTCGCCCGCGCGCTGCTCGCCGCCGACGAGCTGACCGGCTTCGTCTCGGCCGCCTGCCTCGTCCGGCCCACCGGCCTCACCGGCATGAAGCCGAAGTCGGTGATCAAGAAGCTCAAGGACAAGGCGTTCGCGAAGAAGGTCGACCGGGAGGAGATCCGCCGCGGAGCCGAGATCCTCGGCGTGGATCTTTCCGAGCTGATTCAGCTCGTCATCGACACGCTGGCGGCGAACCGCGAGGAGCTGGGGCTGCCCGGCTGATCCCGCGATCCGGCTCGTTCGCTCGCGGGATTCCCTCCCGCAGCCGCCGCGGGACGCCGGCCGGCCCGCGAGCCCGCCGGGCCGACTTTTTTCGTGAAAAGCGCCGCCTCGCGGTTCGAAACCTAACGAAACGGAATGCGGGACGCCTCCGGCGCCCCGCGAGCCGGAACCCTGCACGGAGCCGGAGGTCGCGATGCCGCGGATCCCGGCGCACCGCTTTCGAGAGCTTCCCCCCGCCGGCCGGCCCCACGCGAGTCCTCGCACGAAAAGCCCGCCCGGGCGACACGATCCTTCCGGAGGGACCGCCGCGCGGCTCCCCCACCGGCGCTGGCCGGCGTGTCTGGAGCCCCTCCGGCGGCTCGGCGCAATCCCGCACCTTGCGACGGGCGCGGGGAGCCGCCGGCCGGAGGGCGCAGACGCCGCCGGCCCTTCGGTCGAGGCCGGGCCGCCCGGCGCCGGCGAGCCGGGGCGCGGGCCGCGCCGGAGCCGGCCGAACCCTCACCCCACCGGGTCAGCGGCCGGGGCTCGCCGCGGCTGGTTCCAGCGACGGTCCGGTTCGGGAGGTGGTCGATGAGCTCTTCCTGGATCCGCATCGTGCGTGGCGCGACCGCCGCGCTCGCCTCGCTGGCGGTCTCACCGGTCGGCGCCCTGGCTTGGCCAGGGCCTTCCGACCGACTCATCAATCCCCCGCACCTGCTCGACGAGCCCGGCGTCTCGGCGGTCGGGACCGTGTGGGCCGGGCACGAGCGCCTTGCGGCGACCCTCCTCGACGGAGCCGGAACCCTGATCGTCTACACGAGCGCCGACAACGGCCGCACCTGGTCCCCCGCGGAGCGCCTCGGCCCGGCGGACACCGCGGGAAACCTCTGCGCGGATGGCCTCGGAAACGTGTACACCGTGTGGCACGAGAGCGGGACGAGCGAGATCCGCTTCGGATGGTCGAGCGACTTCGGGCAGAGCTGGTCTTCCTGGCGCGTGGCGGTGATGGCGGTCGCCCGCGACTTCGAGGTCGCCTGCAACGCCGCGGGCCAGATCGTGGCCATCTGGGCGGGCACCGGCGAGTTGCCGCTCGACGTCTGGGCGGCGGGCATCGACGTGTCCGGAGGCACGCCACGGATCAGGCTCCGACAGATCAACCACTCCGGGCCTTTCGAGGATCCGCACCCCCGGGTGGCGCTCGGGCCCGGGCGCCGGGCCGTGGCGGTGTGGCAGACGGACGCGCCCTTTCCGAGGATCCGGTACTCCTGGACGTCCGACGGGGGCGACTCCTGGTCCGATCCCGAGTTCTTGCCCTACCCCGCCTCCCCCGAGCTGGAGCAGATCCTCCCCGACGTGGCGATGGCGGGTGACCAGGCGGTCACCTTCGTCTGGCTCGAGCGACTGGCGCCGGGGCCCTATCGGGTCCGGGTGACGTGCTGGGACCACGGGAGCTGGCTTCCCTCCCCCACCGATCCGGCCGGCGGAATGGGGGTTCTCACCGACGTGCCGCCCCGGATCTGCGCCGGCAGCGGCGGCACATTCGTGGCGTTCGTCGGCCCGGACTGGTTGTGGTTCGGCCCCGCGCTGTTCACGAACGTCAGTCATGACCTCGGAGCGAGCTGGGTCTATCCATCGCCCGTCCAGCCTGAGGCGCTCTACGAGGGGGTCTGGGATCTCTCGCTTTCCTGCGACGCGGGAGGCCGCGGACACGCGGTCGTCGCGTGGGGCGACGGCGGGATCGAGCTCGAGTCCGTCTCCCTCAGCCGGGCGATGTCGGCAATCGATCCCGCCTGGAGGCTGTGGGAGCTGTTTTCCAGGCCGTTTCACTCGCTGATCGACTCCAAGGTCGCTGCGGCCACGGACGGGCTGGGAAGGGTCTGGCTCGGCCTCGGTTCGGACGACGCGACCGCAGTCGATGCGACGACCGGAGAGACGAGACTGGACGGCGTCGAGGGCGGCGCGGGAGCGATCGACTCCACCGGTCCGGCCGTGACCGCGGACGACTGGCCGTTCGTGCAAGCCCTGTGGGCGGCGGCTGACGGGCGCATCCTGGCGGCGGTTTCCCCGGACGGCGGGATGAACTGGACCTACCCGGAAGGCCCCGTGGCCACGGGAAACGTCGGTTCTCCGGCCGTGGCGGCCGCGGCGGGCCACGTCCTCGCGGTGTTCACCGCCGCGGGCCCGAGCGGAGCGCGGGCGCTCGATTCGGCGGTGAGCCACGACCACGGGTGGAGCTTCGAGCCTGGAGGCGCGCCGGCTCCGCCGTCGCATCAGGCTGTCGACATCCCGGGTGCGGTCCTGTGCGCCGCTTCTCCGCCCCAGGGGCCGCGGATCTATGCCGCCTGGGTCACCGACCCGAACCAGGGGCAGGTTCGCTTCAACTACTGGACCCCGGGCGGCGGATGGTTCCCCTACGACACGCGGATCGACACGCCCGGGACGGAGGCCGGTTACGCCTCCGGGCTCCCCGTCATCGCCTGCGACGACGACGGCTACGTCTGCGTGGCGTGGGAGGACCACCGGATCGACGTGGATCCGGCGACGTCTTCGATTCGCGCGAACTGCGCCATCGATGGCGGGGGGGCCTGGTTCCCGGCCGATGTGCGGATCGACCCGCCCGGTTCGGCCGCCTATCTCCCGTCGCTCGCCTCGGGCGGCGCCGGTCGCTTCGTCGCCGCGTGGGCCGAAGACGACCCCGATCTCGGCAGGCCGGTGAGAGTGAGCCACTCCTTCGACGGCGGGGCGACCTGGTCGCCCCCGTCGACCCCGACCGACACTGCCGTCACCGCGAACCGGGTCTCCGTCGCCGTCGAGAGCCACGGGCACACCGTCGTGGCCTGGACGGGCGATTGGGACCACGCGCTTTACGTCGCCTCGTCAGCCGATTGGGGAGCGAGCTGGCGGCCGGAGCAGTCCTACGGCTGTGCCGATGCGGGGACGAACGGCTGCCTGCCCCGCGTTTCGGCGCACGTCCGGCACGACGGCGGTGCAGCGGTCGTCTACCCGGTGATCCCCCCGCCCTACGGAGACCGCGTCGACGTGAGGGCCCTGACATCGCGCGACTACGGGGCGACCTGGCAAGGCCCGTTCGCGCTCTCCCCCGACGGCGGGATCGGGTTCGAGACCGGCGGGGCACCCTACTTCATCGAAGAGGGACCGGTGGCCACCCTTGCCGGGCCGGGGGGACCGGGCTCGCTCGATCCCGTCGTGGCCGTGTGGACCGCCGAGAGGGCTCAGAACAATCCGAACGACGTCGCTGCGCTGGGGTGGCCGGTGCCCTCGGGCATCCCGCCGGCGGTCCATTGGCTCCGGATCACCCAGCAGCCGGGGCAGACCAGGATCGACTGGTTCGACATGCCCGAGCCGCTCGCGGATGGCTACAAGGTCTATCGCGGCAAGCTCGCCGGCGGAGGGCAGATCACCGACTGGTGCCTCAAGGCGAACGTCGCGCACCCGCCGGCGGCCGACGCGGCGATTCCGTCACCCGGCACGGCACTCGTCTACTACGCGGATGCTTACGGTCCCGGCGGCGAGGGTCCCCCCGGGCCGCCGGAAGGCTTCGTACCGCTCTGCCACGACTCGCCTCCGCCGGCTGACTGAAAGCCGATCCCCCTTCCCGCCGAGCCGGCCGGGGCGTCCGATCCGCGGACGTCCCGGCCGGTCGCGCGTCCGGCCATCCGCCGCATGTCCGGCAGGCCGACCCGGAGCGCTCGGATCGCGGCGGCAGCGGGCGGAGGAGCGCGAACGTGCCCCCGGTTCCGGCACGCACCTTGCGGGGTCCGCGGGCGCCTTTGCGCCGGCGGGCGTGCCCGGCCGCCCGCCGGCGGCCCTCCCGAGGAGGACGGGCGATGCGCGGTGCGTGCCTGGTTCTGGGACTCCTGGCGGCGGTCTTCCCTGCACTCGGCGGCGACGGTTCGTGCCGCGAGTGCCATTGGGAGGTCGCGACTCGGGCCGACACCCACCCGGTCGGTATCCCCGCCCCGGCGCGTCTCGCGGGGCGCTTGCCGACCGACGAGGGGCTGATCACCTGCCGGACCTGTCACGAGCCGCACGGCCTCGCGCGGCCGGCCGCGCAGGGCGCGGGCCGTTACGCTCTCCGGCTTCCGGCACCCGACCTGTGCGCGCTGTGCCACCGCGACGCCGCCGGGCGGTGGGATCACCCCCACACGACCTACGCCGATGCGCTGCACGGCGGGACGCAGCTGGCGCTCGCCCCCGGCAGCGGCGACTTGGATCCCGTCTCGGAACGCTGCCTCGGCTGCCACGACGGCGGCATGGGACCGGACGCGCCCCACACCACCGCCGTCACCGGAAGGCTCGGCGTGAGCCATCCGATCGGGGTGGCGCTCGTCCGTCCGGGCCGGCCGCTGCGCCAGATGCACGATCCGTACGAGGTCGAAAGCCGGGGCGTGCGGCTGTACGAAGGGCGCGTCGGCTGCGGATCCTGCCACCGCCTGTTCGGACACCGCAACGCGCGCGTGGCGGTCGAGATGGAGCGGAGCCGGCTCTGCTTCGCCTGCCACGCTCTCTGAGCGCGCCCCGCGCTCTTGGCGGAACGGAACGTCCGCCGCCATGAAGGCCGGCTCGGCGGCCCGCCGGCCCGCCGGCGCCCCCGAAGAAACGAACGGCGCGCCGGCCGGGACCGGCGCGCCGTGCGAGCGAGCGGCGCCGTCCGGACCACCGGGGCCCGGACGGCGGTGCCTCAGCGCTGGCCGCCGCTCAGGATCGGCTCGTTCCCGCTGCCAACCCAGCCGCCGACCTCCGGCGGCAGCGGCACGCTGTCGTGCTTCTTCTTCTCTCCCCCGCGGCGGGAGTAGAAGGAGTGCACGCGCACGAAGCCGAAGAGGTCGCCCACCGCCAGCGGCTTCGAGCACGAGATGTGGAAGCGGACCTCGGCGAGCGTGTCGCCGGTGCCCGGATCGAGCACCCGGTACAGGATGTCGTTCGGCAGCCGCTCGCGCTCCCGCTCCTTCTCCGTCTCCCCCTCGCGCATCCGCTTGGGCAGTTCGCCCACCTCCTCCGGATCGTCCGGTTCGTCGCCCGCGGTGACGGTGAGCAGGTCGCCGATCCGGACGTTCTCGAAGGTGCGGATCACCGTGCCCCTCTTGTCCAGAACGAGCACCGTCACGGGCTCGGTGGTTCCCGCGTCGCCCACGCAGACCACGCGGCCGCCCTGGTCGTTGGTCGTGTTGTCGCAGCCGCCGCCGGCGTAGCGGACGGTGAGCTGCCTCAGGCCGCCGCGGCAGGAACCCTCCTTGCACTCCTTCGGGGGCTCCTTGACGACGAGGGACCGGGTGGTGAGCGGCCCGAACTGGTCACCCTCGGCGAGCTGCTGCGAGCAGGAGGTGTGCACGCCCACGCGCGCGAGGAAGGAGCCGTCGGGCGTCTCGATCGTGTACCGCACGTCGCTCGGGAGCTTGCTCGACCCGAAGTCGTCCGAGGTCAGCCGCACCGCGTCCCCGAGCGCGACGTCGGTGAAGGTCTTGACGACGTTGTCGTCCTTGTCGGCGGCGTGGATCGTGACCGGCTCGACGAAGCCCGCGTCGCCCTCGCAGAAGGCCTTGCCGCGCTGGGTGTTGGACATGGCGGTGCAGCTGTCGCCCGTGTAGGTCATCGCCAGCTCGCTGACGCCCTTGGCGTGGTCCTTGCCGGCGCCGCATTGCCCCTTCTCGCACGGGTCGGGCGAGCGGAGGAACTCCTGCGTGACGCTGCCGGTGGCCTCGTCGCAGTTGCCGCTGCCCCGCGCCACGGCGTCGAAGGTCGTCGTCTTCCAGGTCGTCGTGTGGGCGGTGAGCACCTCCACCTCTCCCGGAAGCAGCTCGGGAATCCGGCCCACCTCGCCGAGCAGATCGTCTTCGACGACGACCTCGCCGGCGCTGCCGTCGCCGTTGTTCGCCACGGTGTAGTAGACCGTCGTCGCCCGGGCGATCGACACCTCGCTCAGCTTGTCGAACTTGACGGCCACGACGAAGAAGCTGCCGAACTGGTCGCCGACGTTCGGCTGGTCCTCGCACTTCGGGCTGAAGCGCACCTCCTCGATCACCTGGTTCAGCGTCTCGTCGATCACCGTGATCCGGAGCTTGCGCCCGAAGTCCTTCTCGCCGATCTCGCCAGCGCTCACCCGCACGCGGTCTCCGAGGTGGACACCGGTGTGCTCCGAGACGAGCTGCCAGCCGGTCTCCTTGTCGAGGCGGTAGAACTGGAGCGTCACCGGATCGGCGAACGACGCGCCGCCCTCGCAGAGCACGTCGTCTCCCTGTTCGTGGTCGCTCAGATCGCAGCCCTCACCGGTGTACTCGACCTCGATCAGCTGGAGCTTGCGCCCGTGCCCCTTCTTGCCTCCGCAGTCCGGTTCGGGGGTGTAGACCAGCGGCGGCTGGACCGACATCTCGAGTGTGAGATCGCAGGTGCCGGTCGTCTCCGCGCGGTCGATCTCGAGGGATGCGACGTGGGCGGTGAAGTTCTGGGCCACGTTGTGACCGTTCACCGGGTCGATGTTCGTCGGCAGCTTGGGCAGCATCTCGTGCTGGAAGCAGGCCCAGGTATCGCCGGCGTGAAGCTGCACCTGGCCGCGGTAGTGGCCCATCTTGTTGCCGTGGAAGAAGTAGTCGCCGTCGATGATCCGGTTGTCCTCGAGGAGCTGGGCGGTCCCGACGAGCATCGTCGGGGTCGCGCCGCTCCCCGAATCGAACCATGTCCGCTCCGGGGACGCGGTGACGATGCGGTTGGTCCCGGGGACCGTGTGGACGTCCTCGTAGACACCGCCGTCACCGATCAGGAGGGTCGCCGTGGTGTCCTCCGCGATCGGATCGAACTGGAAGCAGATGACGTCGCTGTTCGCCTGCTCGGGGTAGCCGACCGTCGACTGGACGTAGCGGAAATAGTTGGCGACGTCGGCCCCTTCCAGGGCGATCACCTCGCGGGCGTCGGTGCTCCCCGGATCCTGATAGGTGACGAACATCGTCACCCCGTACTGCTGGCGGTAGATGCGCCGGTTCGAGTTCGGCTGCCGCTCGTTGAAGTTGGAGATCGTGAAGACGTTCAGCCCCGGCGCGAACGCCTCGAGCGGGACCGCCGCCTTCATCACGACCTCGCCGCCCACGTCCGGCTCGTCCGCGCACAGCACGTGACGGCGGCCCACCTCGGTGCCGTACAGGTCGATGGGCGCCGTGAGCGCCCCGCCGGAGAGAGTGATCGAATAGTCAGGGTCGCCGATCGTACCGTCCGCCTCGCGCCAGACGACGCCCAGCCAGTAGATCCAGGCCCCGACGGGCGTGCCCGGCACGTCGATGGCGAACTGCCGGTCACCCTCCTCGGTGCCCACGCCGGCGATCGCCGCGTGGACGGGACCGGTGATGCGATGGAATTCGACCAGCGGATCGTCGAAGGTCGGACCGCCGGTGCACTCGGACGCCAGAACCTGACCGGCGCACGCCGCCACCGCGGCCGCTACGCCGCACACCACACTCCTCCACATGGAACCCTCCTCCCGTGGACCGGAGTGCGGCGCCCGGGGGTGTCGCTGCGTCGCGCCGGACGCCCCCCCGGTCGGCGGACGCAGCCTTCCCTCGGCCTGCGCCCGTCCGCGGAACTTGTACGGCGACGCGGCTTTTTTTCAACCGGTTTCGTCAGAACCCGGGGGGACGCTCTTCCGCCAGCCGGCGGTTGAGCCGGGTCACCACCTCGACGGCCCGCTCCAGCTTCTCGAGGTCGACGATCCCCGGGCGGAACCAGACCGCCGGCCCGAAGACGACCCCGTGGGGCCGACCCAGCCGGATCGCCACCTCCACCCCGGCGGCCCCGTCCGGGATCTCGAGCATCACCGGCCGCAGCCGGGCCAGCCGCTCGATCCGGTGAAAGTCGAACCGGGTGGCCGTGGCGCTTCCGCGCGGCGCCGGCTCGATCCACAGCCCGTCGGCCCAGTCCGGGATCCTCTCGGCGCGGGCGGCCTCGTGCGGGACCCTGGCGAGCGCCACGGCGGCGCCCGGGGGGCGGTCGCCGCCCACCGGCACGACCGCGGCGGCGAACCCCCCGGGGAGCCGCCGCCCCTTCTCGGCCATCCAGGCGAATCGGCCCACGAGCGGCGGGAGGGCCGCGGCGATCCGCCGGGCGGCCGCCGGCGGCACCGCGGGCGGAGGACCTTCGCCGACCGCCACCACCACGGCGTCGATCCCCAGCTGCGCCGCCTCCACCGCCTGGGACGGCTCGGCGAGACCGTACAGAACCGTCCGGACCGGCGCCCTCATCGCACCGCGAACTTCACGAACACCGGCTCCTCGAGTTCCGCGGCATCGAGCCACAGCTCGTACCGGCGCCCGAGCCACCTCCCCGCCGGGTGTGGGAAGTACAGCAGCGTGAACATCTTCGACCGCTGGGGCAGCTGGACGCGGCTGTCGGCGAGACCCTCCTCCACTCCGGGGAAGAAGGCGGCGGGCACGGCCGGCCAGAAGGGAAACCGCCCGGTGAAGGCGCCCTCCGCATGCGCGCTCAAGCGCCGGTCGTAACTCGGCAGCGGCCCCCCGCGGCGAACCTCGTCCACCCCGGCCATCGCGTAGCGCCGGCCGGCGTCGTCGACCAGGGTGAACGACTCGCGCGTGAGGGTGAGGTGGTCGAGGCCGATGTTGGCGACGCCGACCGCGAGCGGCACGAGCGGCCGGTCCTCGCGCCGCCGGGCGGCCTCGGTGTCGACGAGGAAGGAGACGAGCCGCCCTTCCTCGAGATAGCTGTAGGGCGTCAGTTGCGGATGCAGGCCCGGCTCCTGCGGCAGGGGTAGGTTCCACACCGCGCAGCCGGCGGCGGCCGCGGAGAGGGCGGCGAGAAAGGCGAGGCGTCGCCACGAGCCGATCGGGTTCACCGGTCCTCCGTGCGGCCGGTCGGTGTCGCGCCGCCGATGTTACCGCCGCCGGGGGCGCGCCGCGCGGCCGCCCTCACAGGAGCTGCTGCGGATCGACGTCGATCACCAGCCAGCGGGGCATGGAGCGGCGCGGGCCGAGGAACCGGAAGAGCGCCTCGCGGAGGGCGGCACTCAACCGGCGGCGCCGCCGCGCGCGGACGAGGAGCTGCACGCGGTGCTCCCCGCGGAGCCGGGCCAAGGGGGCGGCGGTGGGGCCCAGGACCGCCACCCGCGGAGCCCCCGCCTCGCGGATGTGGCGGGCGAGCGTCTCGGCGCGCTCGAACGCCCGCGCCGGCGACGGGTCGCGCACGATCACGTTGGCCAGGGCCGCCGCCGGCGGGTAGCGGAGCATCTCCCGGCCGGGCAACTCCCGGGCGGCGAAGCTCCGGTAGTCCTGCGCCGCCGCGGCGGTCAGGGCGGGATGGTCGGGCCGGAACGCCTGGACGATCACCCGGCCGGGCCGGTCGCCCCGCCCGGCGCGCCCCGCGACCTGGGTGACGAGCTGGAACGTCCGCTCCGCCGCCCGGAAGTCGGGGAGGCGCAGGCTGGCGTCGGCGCTCAGCACCCCCACGAGGGTGACCTTCGGGAAGTGATGCCCCTTGGCGATCATCTGGGTTCCGACCAGGACGTCGATCTCGCCGCGAGCGAATCCCCCGAGGATCGCCGCCAGCCGCCGCGGGGAGCGGGCGGCGTCCCGGTCGAGGCGGGCGACGCGAGCCCCCGGCAGCGCCGCGGCGACCTCCTCCTCGGCGCGCTGGGTTCCGGAGCCCAGGTCCGCGAGGTGGATCGAGCCGCAGGACGGGCAGCTCTCCGGCCGGGCGCGCGCGTAGCCGCAGTAGTGGCACCGCAGCCGCTCCCCGTCGCGGTGCCAGGTCATCGGGATCGAGCAGTGCCGGCAGCCCACCGCCTCCCCGCACGCCCGGCAGAGCAGCACGCGCGTGTAGCCGCGCCGGTTCAACAGCACGATCGCCTGCTCGCCGCGATACAGCGTCTCGCGCAACGCCGCGGCGAGCCGGCGCGAGAGCGCCCGTTCCTCGCCGGTCTCGGCGAACTCCTCGCGCATGTCGACCAGCTCGACCGCGGGGAGCGCCCCCTCCCCCACCCTCTCCGGCAGCTCGACCAGCTCCGCCCGGCCGGTCCGGACCAGCCACCAGGCCTCCATCGACGGGGTGGCGGAGCCGAGGATCGCCACCGCCCCGGCGGCGCGGGCGCGCACGAGGGCGAGGTCCCGGGCGTGGTACCGCGGTGACTCCTCCTGCTTGTACCCGGCGTCGTGTTCCTCGTCGACGACGATCAGGCCGAGCGAGGCGAGCGGGGCGAACAGCGCGGAACGCGCCCCGACGACGACGCGGACCCGGCCGGTGCGCACGTCCTCCCACGCCTCGTGCCGCCGGCGCGCCGGCATGCCTGAGTGGAGGACGACGACGCCGTCGCCGAAGCGCTGGCGCAGCGCGTGGGCGAGCTGCGGGGTGAGCCCGATCTCCGGCACGAGGTACAGCACCGACCGTCCGCGGGAGAGCGCGTGCTCGGCGGCCCGCAGGAAGACCTCGGTCTTCCCCGAACCGGTCACGCCGAACAGCACCAGCGCCGCGTACCGCCCGCCGTCGATCAGCTCCGCCACGCGCGCTCCCGCCGCCCGCTGCGCGGGCGTCAACCGCGGCGGAGGGGTGGTGGGAAACCCGGCCGCGGGGGCCGGCGGCGGCTCCTTGTCGCGCTCTTCGGCCACCAGGAGCCCGCGGCGCACCAGCGCCGCCACGGCGGCCGCCGAGACGCCCGACCGGCGGGCGAGTTCCGCCTGCGGGAGGGGTCCTTGGGCGAGGGCGGTTTCCAGCGCCTTCCGCTGGGCCGGGGCGCGCACCAGCGCGCCCTCCTCGAACGCCGCGCGCGCCCCGGGGGCCGGAGCCACCCAGATCTCGGTGGGAGCGCGGGGCCGTTCCGTCACCGCCGCGGGAAGGGCCGCCCGCACGGCGTCCCCGGGCGGCGCGACGTAGTAGTCGAGCAGGAACCGCAGCGTCTCCAGGAGGTCGGGCGGAAGGACGGGCCGCTCCGGCGGGTCGACGACGCCGGCCACCGGCTTGAGCGCGACCCCTTCGGGCGCCGCGGTCGGCCCGAGGACGAGCCCGGTGACCTCGCGGTTTCCGAGGGGAACCCGCACGCGGCATCCCGCTCGCGGAACGGGACACTCCGGCGGCACGCGGTAGGCGAGCGGCTCGAGGATCGGAGCCGGCACGGCGACCGCCACGCAGCGGTCCGCCGGCGCCTCGGCGTCGGGCGGCGTCACGCCAGCCCGGCCTCTTCGAGCGCCCGCTCGATCGTCTCCTCGTCCGCCGCGTTGGGCAGGGTGACCTCCATCCCGGGGACCGCCTCCATCGCCCGGCGGACGGCGAACCTCGCTCCCTCGTTCCCGGCCCAAGCGCGGCGCGCGAGTCCGTTCGACACGTCCCAGGAGAGCATCGCCGCGGCCCGCTCGGCGGCCGCGGGGGTGCCGTCGAGCACCAAGCCGAATCCGCCGTTGATCACCTCGCCCCAGCCGACGCCGCCGCCGTTGTGCAGGCTGACCCACGTCGCACCGCGGAAGGCGTCGCCGACGAAGTTGTG
>RFHH01000088.1 GCA_003696075.1 Acidobacteriota bacterium | reverse complement strand
GGCAGGATCTGGGTCAACCCGGGCGAGGATCTCGACGGCGACGGGGTGCCGCTCGACCCCGACGACGAGAACGGCCTCGACGACGACGGGAACGGCTATGTCGACGACCTGATCGGCTGGGACTTCGCCGCAGGCGGGAACCGTCCGATCGACACGGTCGGCCACGGCTCGCACGTGGCCGGGATCGTCGCCGGATCGGCACCGAAGGGGACGGCGGTCGGCTACGCGCCCGGGGCGAAGGTGATGCCCCTGCGCGTCGGCAGCGGCTCGGCCCGGGAGGCGGACGTCTGGGAGGCGATCGATTACGCCCTCGCGAACGGGGCCGACGTGATCTCGCTGAGCCTCGGCTGGCGCCGGGCGTGGCATCCGGACCGCGCCACGTGGCGCCGGATCGTCGACGCCGCGACGGCCGCGGGTGTCCCGGTCGTCGCCGCGGCCGGCAACGAGGGCTGGTTCGACACGGTGAGGACGCCGGCCGACGTGCCGTCGGCGATCGCGGTCGGCGCCTCGAGCCGCGAGGATCGGGTGGCCACCTTTTCGTCGCGCGGTCCGGTCACCTGGGACGACGTGCCGCCCTACTTCGACTACCCGCCACCCGAGGGTCTGCTCAAGCCGGACCTCACCGCGCCCGGCGTGGACGTCCCGTCGCACCGGCTGTGCGAGGGGTTGATGGACAGCTCGGGAACCTCGATGGCCGCGCCCGCCGTCTCCGGCGCGATCGCCCTCCTGCTGGAGATCGATCCGTCGCTGCGTCCCGGCGATCTCCGGCGCCTGTTGGAGACGACGGCGATCGATCTCGAGGAGCCCGGCCCGGACAACGCCGCGGGCTACGGACGGATCGACGTCTTCCGCGCGGCCGAGGCGGCACGCGGGCCGATCCGGGCGACGGCGCGGAGCTACGACGACACGGCCTCCGGCGACGGCGACGGCGCCCCCGAGCCGGGCGAGCGCGTCCGCCTCGTCGTCGCCCTGACGAACGAGGGCGAGGCCCCGGCCCGCGGGGTGGCGGCCCGTCTCGTTTCGGAGACACCGGCCGCGCGGGTGCTCGAGGCGGAGGCGGTCTACGGCGTTCTGGCGCCCGGCGAGACGCGCGGCCCGGAGGGCCCCGGATTCCTCGTGGAGGTCGGCGGGGAGTGCGGGGACAGGCTCCGGTTCCGCGTCGAGGTCGAGGCGCGGTTCCCGGACGGTCCCGGGTTCTCGCTGTCGGTGATCCGGGATCGGACCGGCCGGCCGGAGGTCCGGGTCCTGTTCGAGGACGACATGGAGTCCGACCGCGGCTGGTCGGTCTCGGGAAGCGCCGTCACCGGCCGGTGGGAGCGCGGGGAGCCCCAGGGAACCAGCGACGGCGGCCGGCCGGCCCAGCCCTCCGAGGACGCGAGCCCGGATGGCCGGCGCGCGTTCGTCACCGGCAACACCGGCGGTGGCGCTTCGGACGACGATGTGGACGGGGGAGAGGCCTTGCTGGTCTCGCCGCCGATCGACGCTCGCGGGTTCGCCGGGTTGGAGCTGGCCTACGCGCGCTGGCTGTACGTCGGCAGCCGCCCCGGCTGGCCGGATCGGGCAGGGGGTCTCGTCCTGGAGGCCAGCGACGACGGGGGCCGCACCTGGATTCCCGTGGAGATCGTTCGCGACCGCACCGGGGGCTGGGTCAGGGTGACCGAGCCGCTCGACGGCCTGATCGTGCCGGGTCCGGAGCTCCGGATCCGGGCGCGGGCCTACGACACCTCGGGCCCGCCCGGGGATCTCATCGTCGAGGCGGCGCTGGACGACGTGGTGCTTCGAGGAGAGCGCCGGGTTTGCGACGGGCCGTGAACGGCCCCGGAGGTGGGCCTGGCAGGGCTACGGGGATTCGAACCCCGGTTTCATGGCTGAGAACCATGCGTCCTAGACCCCTAGACGATAGCCCCGCAATGGCAGCCGCCGGATTATAGACGAGGGCCCCCGGGTGTCAAAGGTGCGGCCGGCCGGCGTGTAGAATCTCCTCGGGACCATGCCCCGGCGGCCCCGGGGGAGCGCCGATGACCACCGAGAAGAGGGCCTTCGACCCCACCGATTTCGAGTCGCAGCCGCTCACCCGCAACGAGTACATCCAGGCGATGGTGCACTTCTACCGGGGGGAGGTGGGGCGGTCCAACGTCTGGCGGCAGCGGCTGGACACGACGACGAACTGGGCGGTGGTGACCACCGCGGCGATCATCACCTTCACCTTCGCCGACGCCGCCCGGACCCACCTGCTGCTCCTGCTCAGCAACTTCATCATCCTCGGCTTTCTGATCATCGAGGCGCGCCGTTTCCGCTACTTCTCCGTCTACAGGGCCCGCGTGCGGATGCTGGAGGAGAACTTCATCCTGCCGATCGTCACCAGGAATCTCCTGTCGCCGAAGCAGGACTGGCGCGAGCTGGTGGCGATGGACCTGGACGTGCCGAAGTTCAAGAACACCCCGATGGAGGCCGTCGCCCTCCGGGTCCGCTACAACTACTACTGGATCTTCTCGTCGATCGCGATCGCCTGGATTCTCAAGACGGTGATGCACCCGGTGCCCGCCACCTCGCTGGCGGAGTGGTACCGTGACCACGTCTCGGTCGGTCCGTTGCCGGGATGGTTCGTCCTCGGGCTCGGACTGCTGTTCTTCGCGGCGATGACCTTCCTGTTCTTCCTGGCCGGCCGCTGGCGGACGATCGTCGAGGAGGAGATCCACGGCTTCGAGGCCGACCGGGCCCACTGGAAGTTCTGAGGCGGCCCCGCGCCCGGCGGGGGACGCGGGGCCGCGCCGCGTCAGCTCCGGTTCGGATCGCTCTCGCTCGGGGCACGCGGGCCCGAAGCCGACCGCATCGGATCGTGCCTCGGTGTGAAGGTCGGCGGCCGGGTGGGCTGCTCGGGAGCCCGGGGCGGGGTCGCGGTCGGCGTCGGCTCGAACGTCCTCGCCGGGGAGGGCGCGACCTGGGGTGCCGGACTCGGCGCCGCCGGGGTCGGGGCGGGCCGCGACGCCGTCACCCGGGGCGTCTCCCGC
Source organism: Acidobacteriota bacterium (assembly GCA_003696075.1). Taxonomy (NCBI): domain Bacteria; kingdom Pseudomonadati; phylum Acidobacteriota; species Acidobacteriota bacterium. Next base: position 3,296 of record RFHH01000088.1, on the reverse strand, counting down.
GGCGCCCCTGGGATGCGGGCGGCGGCCGCGGGGGCGGGCGGCTTCGCCGCGCGGGGCTTGCGCGGGCGCGCCGCCTTCTTCTTGGCCGTCGTCTTCTTGGCCGCTTTCTTCTTCGCGGCTTTCTTCTTCACCGCTTTCTTCTTGGTGGACTTCTTCCCGGCCGTCTTCTTCTTGGCGGTCTTCTTCTTCGCGGTCTTGCGGCGGGCCGACTTCTTCTTCGCCTTCTTGGCCGCTTTCTTCTTCGCGGCTTTCTTCTTCACCGCCTTCTTCTTGGCGGACTTCTTCCTGGCCGCCTGCTTCTTGGTGGCCTTCTTCCTGGCCGTCTTCTTCTTGGCGGTCTTCTTCTTTGCGGTTTTCTTCTTGGCCGCCTTCTTCTTCCTGGCGGCCTTTCGTTTCGTCGTCGTCTTCCGGGCGGTTTTCCTCGCGGCCGTTCCCCTCTTCCGGGCGGTCCGCGACTTGGTCTTCCTCGCTCTGGCCATGGCAGACTCTCCTTCACGAGGTGCCGGGCCAGGGCCCGGCGGGCCGCTTATCATAACAAAGCGTCCCGCGTCTCCGGGTCGGCGGAGAGGGTCGCGAAGAGGAGGAGCGGCGATCGAATCGAGGCGCAAGCGCACGGTCGGACACCTGTGGCCCATCGCCCTCGGCGTGCTGGCCGCTACGGGCTGCGGCGGGTCGGCCCCCGGGGCGGGCGACCGGCCCGCAGCCCCGGTGCGGCCGAACGTGATCGTCTTCCTGGTCGACACGCTCCGGGCGGACGAGGTCGGCTTCGGCGGCTATGCCCGGAACACCACCCCGAAGCTCGACCGCTGGGCCCGGCGCGGCGTGGTGTTCGAAGAGGCCACCACCCCGGCCGGCTGGACGAAGCCGGCGGTCGTCAGCCTCTTCACCGGCCTGTATCCGGCGAGCCACGGGGTGCAGGACAAGGAGCACGTGGTCCCCGACACGATCGTCACGCTGGCCGAGGTGTTCCGCGCCGCCGGATACTCCACCGCCGCCTTCGTGACGAACTTCGCCGTCTCGGCGAAGTTCGGGTGCGATCAGGGATTCGAGAAGTTCCGCTGGTTCGACAAGAAGGTCGATTCCCCCCCGGGAACCCCGCCGGATCTCAACTACGTGCCGATCGGCGCCCTCGACGACGAGGTCGGCGCTTTCCTCGAGCGGCCGCCGCGGGAGCCGTTCTTCGCCTACGTGCACACGACCGATCCCCACTTCCCGTACAAACCGCCGGCCGAGTACCGCCGGTGGGGCGAGGCGTCCCGCGACCGGTACGACGGCGAGGTGCTCTACACGGACGAGTACATCGGCCGCTGGCTCGACCGCCTCGAGCGGAGCGGGGTTCTCGACCGGAGCGTCGTCGTCCTCACCGCCGATCACGGCGAGGAGTTCCGCGAACACGGCGGCACCGGCCACGGAATCACGGTCTTCGCCGAGTGCGTGCGGGTTCCCCTCGTGATCTGGGCTCCCGGCGTTCCTGCCGGCCGCCGGCGCGAGCTGGTCTCGCTCGCCGATCTCGGGCCCACCCTTCTCGAAGCCGCCGGCGTTCCGCCGCTCCCGGGCTTCGGGGGGGAGGGACGCTCGTTCTGGCCGCTCGTCGCCGGCAAAGCAGGACCGGCGTCCGGTTGGTCGTGGGCCTACAGCGAACTGGTCTACCCGTCCAAGGGGATCGCGTTCGGCTACCGGGAAGGGAACTGGCGCGTGGTGCACATCGTGCGCGACAAGCTCGGCCGCTCCGACCGGACGTACCTCTTCGACGAGAAGGCGGACCCCCTCGAGCAGTCGGACCTTTCGGGCCGCGATCGCGCGACCCTCGAACGTCTGAGGGGCCGGATGCGGGCGGTTCGGCGGGAGCACCTGGCGCGGGCGCGGTCGGCGGAGACGGCGGTTCTCGACCCGGAGGACCTCGAGCGCCTGCGGGCGCTCGGCTACGCCGACTGACCCACCTTCTCCCCGAATGGTGTTAACATGCGGGCAAGTCGGGCGCCCGTCCCGCCCCGGGTGCCGGAGGGGAGGTCGACATGCGCCGCGCACTGTTCCTCGGCGCCGTCCTGGTCGGAGTCGGCTGCCACGTTTCGAACTATCCCGTCATCTTCGACGATGCCGGTCCGTGGGACGACGCCGTGCTCGACTCGTTCTACGACGAGGCCTACATCGTTCCCACCGGCCAGGTCGCCACGATCTGGACCGACGGCTCGGACGAGACCTTCTCCGAGGTGGTCCAGGACTGGAAAGGCGACCAGTGGATCTACACCTACAACAACTTCGATCCGACCGCCTCGGTGATCTACCTCGACCAGACCTACTGCGATCCGGCCCGGCAGACGAACTGCGCGAACTGGGTCTCGTGGAATCCGGACCTCCCCGAGTACACTCCTGGCAGGTCGCCGGAGGGCCCGCACGACGACCCGTTCGACGGCGTCGGCTATCCGGAGTGTCCCGGCTACCGCTCCCTTTGCCAGATGATCTCGATGGCCTCGCGGATCGGGGAGTGCGGGAGCGGCCTGTGGGCCGACAAGCAGGGGCTGGCGGACGAGTTCTCCCGGCTGGAGCTGACGACCTGGAGGGGGCGCGCCGTCTACGCCCTCCCGCTCGACGCCTCGACCGTCGCCGTCGAGCTTTCGGCCCCCGGGGAAACGGCGTTCCAGGCGATGCCGGTGTACGGGAGGTTCTCCGCGTACGTCGACACGAAGCTCCGACTCGCGGTCGAGGTCACCCCGAACGTGCGCTACCAGGCGCGCTGGCTGCAGCGCTGGACGGAGCAGCACGGCGAGATCGCCCGCGCGCGCGTCACCTACGGATCGCTGGTGGCCGAGTGGGACGTGCGGTTCGTCGGGCTCTCCCGGGTGCTGGATCGGCTCTGAGAGGGGCCTCCCCGCGGCGCGCTCCGGCGCGCGGGCCCGCTCCGGCCGTCCGGACGGCCCACCTCCCGGCGCGGGGCCTCGGCCGGGAAGAGGTCATCGCCCCGATCGGGTCCGGGGCGCGCACCGGACCCCCGTCCTGAGCGCCCGCCGGGCGCCGCAGCCCGGGAGGCTCCCGCGCACCTCGCGGCGCGCGGCCGCGCCGGCCGCGCCGCCGCTTCCGCAAGGGCGGGCATCGGCGATGATTCCGGGCAGGTGCGAGCCCGGGGAGTCCGCCGCCGCGGGCATCCGGAGGTCACGATGCGACGTCTTCGCGTGCCGATCGTCGCCGCCGCAGCGGCGGCGGGGCTGGGGTGCGGTTTCGAACTACCCGGTGATCAGGGACGCTGCCGGACCCTGGGACGACCAGGTCACCGACTCGTTCTACGACAAGGCTTACAT
>RFHH01000087.1 GCA_003696075.1 Acidobacteriota bacterium | reverse complement strand
GTCGTTCCTTTCCCTCGATTCCGCCAGCGGAGCCGACCCGAACGCTCCCGCCCCGTCTCGCCGGTCCGGTCAGGAACCGTGCCAACCGGCGCCCGGCGCCGAAAACGCACCGCGAAGGAAGCACCTCTCGGGTCACGGCGGATGCCGGCTCAGCCGGCAGCCCGCTCCGCCACCCCCGCGAGCTGCAAGGCCCCTCCGCGGCGCAGCGCGACCACCGCCCGAGCGATCTCGAGGTCGGTCGCGTCGAGACCGTCCAGAAGCTCTCCCACCTTCACCGGGACCTCGGCCAGTTCCAGAACGCGCCGTTCGAGGCCGTCGGCGGTGGCGCCGTCCCCCGCCAACAGGGCGCGCCCCTTCGCGGTCGCCACGACCTCCGCGGCGCGATCCGGAAGCTCGTGCCGGAGCCGCCCCAGCTCGTCGTGGGCGACGAAGGCGTCCATCAACAGCCGCTGCGTGTTCGGTCCGAGCTCGGCGGGGGCGTCGATCGTCTCGTCCGGATCGAAATGGAAGTGAGCGTTCTCCCAAGCCACGATGCGGAAAAGGGCCTTCCTGCCCCGCGTTCGGCCGGCAAAAGCGGCCACGATCTGCCCCTCCCGGAAGTAGACCCTGCCCAGCTCCCTGGCGAGCACCCGGAGGCATCCGGTCTTCGCGTTCATCGAGAGCATCTGGACCAGGTCGGGAAGCGGGAGGTGGCTCGTGTGGCCCGAAAGGAAGGTGCGTCCGGACTCCATCGCGGGCCCCGCCGAGCGCCGCCGCGCGATGATCCGGTTGATCCGGAGGAGCAGCTCCTCGGTGGAAAACGGCTTGAGGAGGTAGTCCTCGGCGCCTGCGCGGAGCCCCTCGAGCCGGTCCGCGACCTCGCGCCGCGCCGAGAGGAAGACCACCGGAATCTCCCGGTAGTGGGGATCCGCCTTGAGCGCGGCGCACAGCGCGTAGCCGTCCATCCCCGGTAGATCGACCTCGACGAGGAGGAGATCCGGATGCTTTTGCTCGGCGAGGCGCAGCGCCTGCTCTCCCGCCTCGGCCAAGACCACCTCGTAGCCGGCGTCGAGAAAGGTATCGCGCAGCAGCCCGCGCACCGGCGGGCTGGGATCCGCGATCAGGATGGTGGCCGGCTCCCGACGGTCCATGCGGCCCTCTCCGGCGCCCCCACGCCTCGATCCAAAGCTAGTGAACCCCCGCGAAAAGGGTCAAGGCGCTCCCGGACGGCGCCGGCCGGCTCCGCGGCCGCCCGACCGCAGGCGCGGCTGGCGGAAGCCGTGGTGCAAGCCCGCCGCCTCCTCGCCGGCCAGCGGCGGCTGCCGGCCCGGCGGCCGTTCCGCAGCGGCCCGGGTCGGAAGCCCCGGCGGCGGGGCCGGGCCGCCCTCCGCGCGCCGCCTCTCCCCCGCCGGTGCCGGCCTGCGGCGGTCGACACCCTGCGACCCGTTCGATAACCTCGGCAGCGGCCGGCGGCGCCCCGCGCCGGAACCGGCTGGGAGCGATGGACGGCACGACCCCCGTTCCGTGGCGGCACCGGCTGACGTTCCGGCTGACCGGCGCCGTCACGCTCCTCCTGCTGGCGATCGGCCTCCCCTTTCTTCTGATCTTCCACGCCCGCGAGCGGTCGCGGCAGCTCGAGGCGGTGGAGGAGGCGACGCTGAGCCTCGACCGGATCGTGGTGCAGGGGCTCCGGTCGGCGATGATCGCCCGGCAGCCGCACCTGCTCGACGACACCATCCGCGGTCTCGCCCATCAGCCGGCGGTTCAGCGCGTCATCCTGCTCGACCGCAGCGGTCGGGTGGCGGTGAGCTCCGACCCCTCCTTCGAAGGCCGCTTCTTCGACCGGGAGCGGGACGACATGTGCCGCGTCTGCCACGAGGCCGGACGGGCGCCGGCGACGAGCCGCACCACGATCGTCGAAGTGGGGCGTCGCCGAGTGCTGCGGGCGGTCAGCGTGATCCCCAACGAGCCCGCCTGCCACCGCTGCCACGATCCGAAGGCGCGCACGAACGGTGTGCTGCTGTTCGACTTCTCGCTGGCAGGGGCAGAGAAACGGATCGCGGCGAGCTTCGGTCGCACCGCCGCATTGGGCGCTCTCATGCTCGCGGTGACGATCGTCGCGCTCACCCTGCTCCTGAACCGGATGGTGCATGCCCCGCTCAACGAAATCGTGCGGACCACCCAGAAGATCGCGCGCGGTCGTCTGGATACTCGGGCCCGCATCCCCGGGCGGGACGAGTTCGCCCGTCTGGGGTCCCAGGTGAACGCCATGACCGAGCACCTGGAACGGCTGCTCGGGCGGATCGAGCGGCAGCGTGCCGAGCTGCAGGCGGTGCTCGACGCGGTGGACGATCAGATCGTGGTCCTCGACCGGGACCGGCGGATCGTGATCGCCAACCGCGCCTTCACCGCCGCGCGCCCCGCCGACGCCGGGCCGCTCGCCGACTGCTGCCGCGGCCCCTCCCCGGAGGAAGCCGGAGGGTGCCTCGTCGACCGCGTCTTCGAGACCGGCCGCCTCGCCAAGGCGGTCGTCTCCCGGCACACCGGCTCGGGCGACGAGAGGGCGTTGGAAGTCCACGCCTCCCCGGTCCGGGACGCCGCCGGCCGCGTCATCCAGGTGGTGGAGGTGCGCCGCGACATCTCCGAGCGCCGGCAGCTCGAAGCGTCGCTGGTGCACTCCGAGCGGCTCGCCTCGCTCGGCCTGCTCGCTTCGGGACTCTCGCACGAGATCAACAATCCGCTGGCGGTGATCGCCGCCCGCGTCACGGCGCTGCGCCGCCGGCTGGCCGAGGACGGGACCGGCGGAGAACCCCTGGAGCGGCTCGACGCCGAGCTCGACCAGATCGAGCGGGCGACGCAGCGAGGCCGGGCGATCACCGACCGGCTCCTCCGTCTCTCGCGGTCGACGGGGGGTGCCCGCTCCCTGATCGACGTCAACCGAGCGGTTCGCGATGCCCTCGCTCTCCTGTCCCACGAGATGGAGCGTCACGCGATCCGGAGCGAGACCGACCTTTCCCCGAGCCTCGCGCCACTCGTCGGCGATCCGGCGCGGGTGACACAGGTGCTGATGAACCTGGCGCTGAACGCGGTGCAGGCGATGCAGGGGCGCGGGGGTACGCTCCGCGTCGCGACTCGCGCAGTGGACGGCGGCATCCGGATCGATGTCGAGGACGACGGCCCCGGCATTCCCGAAAACGACCTGGTGCGCATTTTCGATCCGTTCTACACGACGAAACCCGCAGGCCAGGGAACCGGTCTCGGGCTGTTCATCTGCAGCCGCATCGTGGCGGAGATGGGCGGACGGATCACCGCCGCCAACCGTCCCGGGGGCGGCGCACGCTTCACGGTGACGCTGCCGCGGTCGCGGCCGGAGGGTGACGGGAGATGACCAGCCGCGGCGAGATCCGGCTCCTCCTCGTCGACGACGACGAGGGTCTCAGGAGCGTGCTGGTGGAGGAGCTGCGCCGGCAAGGGATCGCGGCGGACGGCGCGCCCGATGCCGAGTCCGCGCTCGAGGCGGCCGCCTCGCGCGTCTACGATGTCGCGATCGTCGACCTCAACCTGCCCGGCATGCCCGGCGAGCAGCTCATCCGCGAACTGCGGGAGCGAAGCCCGCAGACCGAGACCATCGTGCTGACCGGGCATGGCTCGATCGACGCCGCGGTCCGTACGCTCAAAGATGGGGCCTACGACTTCCTCACGAAGCCCTGCAACCTGGACGAGCTCGAGGCGGTGATCCGCAAGGCAGCGGAAAAGCGCGATCTCGTCCGTCGAAACCGCATGCTGCAGCGGGAGCTGGCGCGGCAGGACCGGTTCAGCGGTTTCGTCGGGAGCAGCGAGGCGCTGGCGGAGGTCCTGGGGATCATCGAGAAGGTCGCCGCCACCGACACCACCGTGCTCATCCAGGGGGAGTCGGGAGTCGGCAAGGAGCTGGCGGCCCGGGCGATCCACCGTGCCAGCGCGCGGGCCGACGAGCCCTTCGTGGTGGTGGACTGCACCTCTCTGCAGGAATCGCTGCTCCTGAGCGAGCTGTTCGGGCACGAGCGCGGGGCGTTCTCCGGCGCGGTCACGCGCAAGCAGGGGTTGTTCGAGGTGGCGCACGGGGGCACCGTGTTCCTCGACGAGATCGGCGAGCTTTCCTTGCCGCTCCAGTCGCGCATCCTGAGGGTCCTGGACCGTGGCACGTTCCGTCACGTGGGCGGCGTGCACGACATCAAGGTCGACGTGCGGCTGATCTGCGCCACGAACCGCGACCTGCGGGCCATGGTCGCGGAGGGAAGCTTCCGCCGGGATCTGTACTACCGAATCAACGTGGTGAGTTTCACCCTCCCCCCGCTCCGCGACCGGCCGGAGGACATCCCCCTCCTCGCCGAACATTTCGCGCGCACTCTCCCGGTCGCGCCGGCGCATCCGGTGACGATCTCGGAGGAGGCGATGGCGCGACTGCGCGCCTATCACTGGCCGGGAAACGTCCGGGAGCTTCAGAACGTCATCGAGCGCGCGCTGATCCTCGCCGACGGCGACCGGATCGAGGTGAAGGACCTCCCCGCGGAGCTGCGGGACGGACCGGCCGCATCCGGGGGCGACCTGCTCGCCGACACGCCCACCCTGGCCGAGCTGGAGAAACGCTACATCCGGCGCCTGCTCGAGCGGTTCGGCGGCCACCGGGCGAAGGTGGCCGCGGCGCTCGGAATCAGCGAGCGGAACCTCTAGCGCAAGCACAAAGGGCGCGGCGAGGGCCCCCCCGCCTGACAGTCCGTCAGGCGCGCCT